>NZ_LZHN01000008.1:0-147136 GCF_001690435.1 Gilliamella sp. Nev3-1
ACCGTCGATGGCTTTAAGGCTTTTTTCCGTTTAATTCTCTTTCTGCGTTGATGGCTTGATTAAGCGCATCAATATATTGACTGGGCTCAACAATACGCTGCTCATTACGTGCTTTGCCTTTATTGGCATTTGCTTTTAGGTGAGTACTGTCCGTATATAATACCCGACCACTTATCAACCCTTTGGCAATGGCCTGCTCAACAATATTATCAAAAATCTGTTGATAGATTTCACTGTCATTAAACCGACGGCGACGATTTTGACTAAGTGTTGAGGCGTCAATCACTTTTTCGGTTAATCCCATTCCCAGAAACCAGCGGTAAGCTAAATTGACCTGAATTTCCTGAACCAGACGACGTTCACTGGGGATACCGAAAAGATACCCCAATAGCATGATTTTAAACAGTCTGACCGGATCTTCTGCCGGACGACCGTTATTCGGGCAATAAAGTGGTGCTACCGCTTCTCGAATAAATTCAAAATCAATGACTTTAGCTATTTTACGAACAAGATGATTTTGGGGGACAAGCGCATCTAGTGAGATTTGCTCTATTTTTTCTGGTGTCGCTGGAGTTGGTTTTTTTAGCATAGAAGAACTTCTCTTATAGTGGACTCCTCTCTATTAGATCAAAGAACTCGCCAAAAAGCGAGTTCTTTGTCATCAATCTGATAGCGCCCTTAAGGCGCTATTTTTTTATCAACGCTAAAATACTATTTGTGCCACTGTAATTAAATATGAATACGATGATAATAATTAAATATTATGGGTCATTATTCGATATAATTAAACGGAAATATAATTCGTATTGATTAATACAATTGGTGTAATTTAGTCATTATCAGGGTTAAAATGATTAAAAAAGCAATATGAGCAATGATTAGAGATTATCTATGGAACAACAAAACATAATTATGACAACAAAGTCGCCTATTATAGGTCGTATTCACTCTTTCGAATCTTTCGGTACTGTCGATGGTCCTGGGATTCGTTTTATTGTTTTTTTTCAGGGGTGCTTAATGCGCTGCTTGTATTGCCATAATCGCGATACGTGGGATTTAAAAGCAGGTCGAGAAGTTACCGTTGATGAGTTGATGAAAGAGATTGTTTCTTACAAAAGCTTCATTATGCCAAATGGTGGCGGTGTAACGGCCTCTGGTGGTGAAGCAACTTTACAAGCTGAATTTGTTACTCAATGGTTTAGAGCTTGCCATCAAGAGGGTATTAGTACCTGCTTAGATACTAATGGGTATGCTAGACAACTCGATCATATAATGGATGAACTTTTAGAAGTCACTGATTTAGTGATGCTCGATTTAAAACAGGTCAATGATGAAATTCATCAAAAACTAGTTGGTGTGCCTAATAAACGTGTTCTAGAATTTGCTAAACATCTACAAAAAATTAACAAAAGAACTTGGATACGTTATGTGGTTGTACCGGGATGGACTGATGATGATGATTCCGCTCATTTACTCGGTAAATTCATTCAAGGAATGGATAATATTGAGCGCGTAGAATTATTAGCTTATCACAAATTAGGGGCTTATAAATGGGACACGCTTGGTGACGAATATAAATTGGCTGGCGTTGAGGCACCGCCAAGAGAAACCATGGACAGGATCCAAGGCATTTTAGAATCTTATGGCCATTATGTCACCTTCAGTAAATAAAATAAAAGGCATATGAATGATCATATGCCTTCCATCTTCGGTTTTCACCATATTATTTTTCGCTTTATTGCTCGTAAAACAAAAAGGCAACCTTCTAAAGCAAGAACACAAACTGACGACCAAATAAGCCCATATGAGACAATGTGTTCAGGCGAAATTGATTCATGTAAAAATAAGGCAGAGACAATAGTAAGTAATACTGGCTCTACATAGCCAAGTAAACCAAACAAACCCATTGGTAATAGTCGTCTTGCCATAAAATACATCGCAAATGCTAGTGCGGTTATTATGCCCAACATTGGAATATATAGATGGAAATGGATAAGATCATCAAGTATCTTGTTAACACGATGACTTATTAAAAAGTAGCCTAAGCAACCTAAGAAAATAAAAAAGAAGTCAGAAAATGTACCTGCAATACCTTCTATTTTTAACTTACGCCGAACCATGAAGTAAATAGGGTAACCTAATGCAATAACGGCAGTTTCCCATGAAAATGCTTGGGTCATATAGATTTCAATAATAACGCCTAATACCGCCAGTCCAACTGATATTTTTTGTAAAAAACTTAACTTTTCTTGGTAGACGAGCTGCCCAATAATTACCATGGTTAATGGTAATAAAAAATACCCTAGTGATGCCGATAATCCGTGCCCATTAAGGGGAGCCCAAATAAAAATCAACATTTGTATTGTTAGCAGTAATGAAGAGAATAATAGCCCAATAAGCAACGATGGTTGCTGCTTAATTCGTGCTAGTAGCATTGCAATTTCAGGCCACTGTTTTTCTATAGAAATAAGAACAATAATAGCAGGAAAAGAAGTTAATAATCGCCAACAGAAAATATCAATAACGGATAACGGTTGTAATAAAACAGGATAGTAATAAAGTAAACCAAAAAGGCATGACGCCAGTATCGAAAGTGTAATGCCTTTTATCATTTTTCCACCTTAATTAATAAAAAAATAGCGCTAATTATTAGCGCTATTGTATGTGTAATGTCCAGTTTTATCCGATAAACTCAACGCCATTCATATAAGGAATTAAGACGGATGGGATTTTAATTGTTCCATCTGCCTGTTGGTAGTTTTCCATAATGGCAACCAGTGTGCGACCAACCGCTAATCCTGAACCATTTAAAGTATGAACTAAATAAGTTTTATTATCGGCCTTATTACGGTAACGAGCTCGCATGCGACGTGCTTGGAAATCCCACATATTAGAGCAAGAAGAGATCTCACGATAAGTATTTTGCGCTGGAACCCAGACTTCAAGATCGTAAGTTTTACATGAACCAAAGCCCATATCGCCAGTGCATAACACAATTTTTCGATATGGTAATTCAAGTAATTGTAGAACTTTTTCCGCATGGGCAGTAAGTTCTTCTAATGCTTGCATAGATTCTTCAGGCTTAACAATTTGAACCAATTCGACTTTATCAAATTGATGCATACGAATTAATCCGCGAGTATCTTTACCATAAGATCCTGCTTCAGAGCGGAAGCACGGCGTATGTGCTGTCATTTTTAATGGTAATACGCTTTCATCAAGAATTTCATCACGCACGAGATTGGTTACAGGCACTTCAGCAGTTGGAATTAATGCATAATTGCTGTTTTCTGTTTCTTCATCTAGCGGTTTAGTATGAAATAAATCACCCGCAAACTTCGGCAATTGTCCTGTGCCAAAAAGCGTTGTCTGATTTACCAAATACGGCACATAAATCTCGGCATAACCATGTTGTTCAGTGTGCAAATCTAACATAAATTGAGTTATAGCTCGATGTAAGCGTGCTATTTGTGATTTCATCACGACAAAACGTGCACCGGTTAGCTTTACTCCTGCTGCGAAATCTAGCCCACCAAAGCGCTCGCCCAATGCAACATGATCTTGAATCGGGAAATCAAACGTTCGTGGGGTTCCAAAGCGAGAAATTTCTATATTGTCATTTTCATCTTTGCCATCAGGAACGGAGTCATCAGGAATATTAGGAATAGTAGAAGCTATATCTTTAATTTGGTTAAGTAAGATATCAAGCTCAGCTTTAGCGCTATTAAGTTTTTCACCAAGCTTATTCACTTCTTCACGTACAGCTGAGATATCCTCGCCTCGTGCTTTAGCTTCACCAATTGCCTTTGAGCGAGCATTACGCTCAGCTTGCAAATTCTCGGTTTCAACTTGTAATACTTTGCGTTTTTCTTCTAGTTGACGGATAGTATCAACATCTAATTTAAATCCACGGCGTGCTAGTTTATTAGCAACAAGATCAAGTTCATTTCGGAGTAAATTCGGATCCAACATAAATAATGTCCATTATTATTAATTAAGTAATATTTTCACTTCATTATTATTCTAATATAGATAACAGAACATATAAATCAAAAAGTGGGTAATTACATATATTAAAATTTGTGAACTTAGTATACTAGAATTATATTGGTATTCAACCAAAATGGCGCACCCGAAGGGATTCGAACCCCTGACCGCTCGGTTCGAAGCCGAGTGCTCTATCCAGCTGAGCTACGGATGCATGTAAACTCATGAAAAAGTGGTGCATCCGAAGGGATTCGAACCCCTGACCGCCCGGTTCGTAGCCGGGTACTCTATCCAGCTGAGCTACGGATGCATTTTGAATTTATTAAAATGGTGCATCCGAAGGGATTCGAACCCCTGACCGCCCGGTTCGTAGCCGGGTACTCTATCCAGCTGAGCTACGGATGCATATTTTAATTTTAAATGGCGGTGAGAGAGGGATTCGAACCCTCGATGCAGCTTTTGACCGCATACTCCCTTAGCAGGGGAGCGCCTTCAGCCTCTCGGCCATCTCACCGAAACATTATGATTTCGCTTTAGCAACAAAATCATAATGTGTGGCGCACATATTACGGTTTACAAAAAATAAGTCAAACATTTTTTTGTTTATGTGCGCTTAATTGTTTATTTCCTACCCAATATCACCCCATTGGCTTGGATAATTCATCATTTGTCTCTTTTGACTGATGAATCTTGTTATATATCTCTTCCCTATGAATTGAAACTTCTTTAGGGGCATTGATACCAATTCTGACTTGATTACCTTTAACACCTAAAATAGTAATGACTACATCATCACCAATAATTAGTGTTTCACCTACTCTCCTAGTTAAAATTAACATTCGATCTCCTAATATCAGTTAAGTATATATCTAAACAATTTTTAAGATATAGCTTCGCTAGCCTTCTATCAGTAAGATAAAATTTTGCAGAAAAAACTCTAATATTTAACTAATAAATAATCGAGCATATCTGGACTAACTTGCCTGTAATTTATTACTGATTTCCTTTTTTACAGAAGATAATGCTTCTGGTAACGCTGAAAGATCCATTCCACCTGCTTGAGCAAAATCAGGTCGCCCACCACCTTTACCACCTACCTTTAACGCTAATTGAGAAACTAATTCACCAGCTTTAACTACTCTGATTAAATCATTGGTGACTCCAGCAGCTAAATTGATTTTGCCATCATTAACGGCCGCTAAAACAATTACGCCTGTTTTCAATTGATTTTTTAGACCGTCAATCATAGTGCGCAATAATTTTGCTTCGACATTATCAAGTTTAGCAATTAGTAAATTTGTACTATTGATTTTTTCGCATTGATTAAGCAATTGCGCACTATCTTGGCTTGCTTTTTGTGCTTTTAATTGCTCAATTATTTTTTCAAGCTGTTTAGTTTGTTCAAACAGTTGCTCAATACGGTTTAAAACAGCAGACTTATCGCTTTTAACTACTTGTCCAATCTGAGTTAATAAATTAGACTCATGATGGATCAGATCCATTGCATTTTGTCCTGAGGTTGCCTCAATACGGCGCACGCCAGATGCGATACTTGATTCGGATATTATTTTAAATAAACCAATATCACCCGTTCTATCTACATGAGTACCACCACAAAGCTCAATTGAAAAATCACCCATTGTAAGAACTCTAACAATATCTTCATATTTTTCACCAAATAAAGCCATAGCGCCTTTATCTTTGGCTTTATCAATTGGCATTAGTTCAATCTCTACAGGTAAATTGTGGCGAATCTGTTGATTAACCAAATTCTCTATCTCAATAATTTGTTCTGGCGTAATAGCTTGATTATGCGAAAAGTCAAAACGCAGATAACTATCATTAACTAAAGACCCTTTTTGATGAACATGATTACCTAAAACACGTTGCAACGCAGCTTGTAACAAATGTGTAGCTGAATGATTACGACGAATACGCTCACGTAACTCCACATCAATTGCAGCAGTAACATTATCGCCAACTTTTAAAGAACCTTTAATTATTTTACCTATATGACCAATACTTTTGCCGTATTTTTGACTATCTAAAACAGTAAATTCAACATTTGCTGCTGTTAATAATCCTTTATCGCCAATTTGACCACCAGACTCGCCATAAAATGGTGTCTTATCTAAAATGACAATAGCATCATCGCCAGAATTAACACTTTCAACTTTTTGACCATCTTTAAATATAGCGATAACTTTTCCTGATGATTCTGTTTCTTGGTAGCCTAAAAATTCTGTTTTATCATCAAGTTTGATAACATTACTATAATCAACATTAAAAGAGCTTGATTCACGGGCTCGCTTACGTTGCTCTTCCATGCATAAATTAAAGCCAATTTCATCAACAGTAATATTTTTTTCACGACATACATCAGCAGTTAAATCTAAAGGAAAACCGTAAGTATCGTAAAGTTTAAATGCAATATCTCCAGGTAAAATGTTTCCCGTTATTTTAGTTAATTCTTGATCAAGTAAAAACAACCCTCGTTCTAGTGTCTTTAAAAATTGCTCTTCCTCAATTTTGAGTGCGTCTTCGACCAACTTCTGGTTTTGTCCTAATTCAATTGCAGCACTTCCCATTACTTCAATTAATGGTTTAACAAGTTTATAGAAGAAAATATCTTTGGCGCCTAACATATGTCCATGGCGTACCGCACGTCGAATAATACGGCGTAATACATAACCACGACCTTCATTAGATGGAAGTACACCATCAGAAATTAAAAATGCGCAAGATCGAATATGATCGGCAATGACTCGTAAAGATTTACTTTCCAAATCTTTAGTTTGAATAATTTTAGCTACATCGTGAATTAATTTTTTAAATAAATCAATTTCATAATTAGAATTAACATGCTGAAGCACCGCTGCAATACGCTCAAGCCCCATACCTGTATCAACTGATGGCTTAGGCAATAGTTCCATTGTACCGTCAGGGCATCGGTTAAATTGCATAAAGACAATATTCCAAATTTCTATATATCGGTCACCATCTTCTTCAGCGCTTCCAGGAGGGCCACCCCAAAGATGATCGCCATGATCATAGAAAATTTCAGTACAAGGACCACAAGGACCTGTATCGCCCATTTGCCAGAAGTTATCCGAAGCATATGGCGCGCCTTTATTATCGCCAATACGAATTATTCGTTCTTTAGGGATACCGATTTCTTTCTCCCAAATAGCATATGCTTCATCATCTGTTTCATAGACAGTAACAGTTAACCTATCTTTTGGTAGGTTAAACCATTCTTCACTGGTTAATAGCTCCCAAGCAAAATGTATTGCATCATGCTTAAAATAATCGCCAAAACTAAAGTTTCCTAGCATTTCAAAAAAAGTATGATGGCGAGCAGTATAACCAACATTGTCTAAATCATTATGTTTACCGCCAGCGCGGACACAACGTTGTGATGTTGTTGCTCTAGAATAAGAGCGTTTATCAATACCAAGAAAGACATCTTTAAATTGATTCATTCCAGCATTAGTAAATAATAGTGTTGGATCATTATGCGGGACAAGGGAACTACTTGTGACAACTTCATGTCCTTTGCCACGGAAAAAGTCAAGAAAATTTTGACGAATTTCTGCAGTGCTTTTCATTTATGCTTCCATATAAAACGATAGATTTTTAAACATAGTAATATACCCGCTACAACTAAAGTTGAAAAGTAAATATTCTTATATCGAAACGGATCTAACTAATATTACAAGTAAATAAGGGAAAACTAAAAAAGAATTTGCGAGCTTTATTTATAATTGCTTTTGTTAAGCTATATACCTAGTATTGTAGATATTATAATTATTTAAGTCAATAAATCGTAAGCAGTTTTAATATCATCTTGTGTATAACCTCTCGTCATTAAAAATTGCATACCTTTTTGTTTATTATTATTATTTTTACAATCAATTTGTTTTAGCTTTTTTAGTAATTGCTCGTATGCCATATTTCCCCAATTGATATCGGCAATTTGCAAAAGTTGCCGGCTCAAATCAACAGGTAAACCTCGTTGTTTAAGTTCCATGGCTATTTTATATTTTCCATAACCTTTTTGGGCTCGCATAACAATATAATTTTCAATATATTGTTCGTCATTAATCCAATTTTGTTTTATACAATATTCAATAATATATTGAATTTCAATTTTTAGTTTGGTTAACTGGTCATGGTATTCTTCATCGGTGTATTGCAGTTTTTTTATGAAAAAAGAGGCTATTTTTTGGCTTAGCTCATAAGAAGAATGGTTGCGCTGTGCAAGTAATTGCACAGCTTTATTGAGCATTGATTTGTTCAGTTTTGTTTCCATTATTCAACGCTTTCGCTTTCTGATGATATAGCTTGGTCATCAGATGTAAAAACAGCAGGGCTATTTAATAATAATTCGCGTATTTTAGTTTCAAGTTCTGAAGCGATCTCAGGGTGTTCTTGTAAAAACTTAATTGAATTAGCTTTACCTTGACCCACTTTCTCGCCATTGTAGCTATACCACGCTCCTGCTTTATCGACTAACTTATGCTTAACGCCTAAATCAATTAACTCGCCTTCTTTCGAAATACCACAACCATAAAGAATTTGGAATTCAGCTTGTCTAAAAGGGGCTGCCACTTTGTTTTTAACCACTTTTACTCGAGTATCACTACCAATAACATCTTCACCTTCTTTTACAGAACCAGTACGGCGGATATCTAAACGTACTGATGCATAGAATTTCAGTGCATTACCTCCAGTTGTCGTTTCTGGACTACCAAACATAACACCAATTTTCATACGGATCTGGTTAATAAAGACAACTAAACAATTGGCATTTTTAATATTCGCAGTTAGTTTTCGCAATGCTTGTGACATTAAACGAGCTTGTAATCCCATATGAGAATCGCCCATTTCACCTTCAATTTCTGCTTTTGGTGTTAATGCAGCTACTGAGTCAACAATAATAACATCAACAGCACCAGAACGAACTAAAGCATCACAAATTTCGAGTGCTTGCTCTCCTGTATCGGGTTGAGAAACGAGTAAATCATCGACTTGTACCCCTAATTTTGCAGCATAAATAGGATCCAGCGCATGTTCAGCATCAATAAATGCACAGGTTTTACCCTCTTTTTGTGCTTGAGCTATCACAGATAAAGTTAGCGTTGTTTTACCAGATGATTCAGGGCCAAAAATTTCAACAATTCTACCCATTGGTAGGCCACCGATACCTAATGCAATATCGAGCCCTAAAGAACCAGTAGATACCGCATCCACATCCAACGTTTGGGTATCGCCTAAACGCATAATTGAACCTTTACCAAATTGTTTTTCGATTTGACTTAATGCTGCTGAAAGTGCGCGTTGTTTGTTTTCGTTCATATTATAAAATTCCAATGAGTTAGGATATGGCTATATATTATACTGTATTGTTATACAGTATCAAGTTTTTTTTATATATAGAAATTATTTAGTTAATCATGAGAACTTCTTCACAATTTTTTTATAAATAATTCATTTGATGTCATAATTGAAACTAACAAATGGTGATGAAATATTGAGATTCAAGATTAAATTTATTGAATTAGGCGGTTAATTTTACGATATATACTATTTGAACAATTTTAAACGCATAGTGGTTGCTTAAATGCACATAAAAGGCGTAAATTATTTCATCATCCAATTTAATTAATTTAATTTGCTAATGCTTTCATAACAAAATACCATTTGATATCATTAGCGGTGCAGAGGGTTTAATCCACTTTATTTACGAAAGTAATTATTCCACAGCCAATAATTTAAAATAATTCACTAGCTTTTATACTTAAACGTTATATCGATTTAAAATATTTTACAGGTTAAAAATAAATATCGAATAAAGGAAAATAATGACCATTGATAAACAACATTATGTTTTATGCTCACACTGTGATTTGGTCATAGAATTATCTAATATTGAGGTAGGGCATAAAGCTGTTTGCCCTCGTTGTAATACCACGTTGGCTAAAAATAATAGCAACATGAAATTTAATGCAACTATGTATGCAGCCTGTTCATTAATTATGATTATTGTAGGATGTGGCTTTCTTTTTATTGATATTCGTATTGTGGGTAATTTTATTGGTATTAGCTTATTAGATATTCCTAAAACCCTTTTTTTTGATAAATATCATTATATTTCAGCACTTTTTATCTTATTTGTTTTACTCTTTCCTATATTAAATTTATCAATTATTATTTTGCTTTGTTCAAAATTAACATTAACAAAATATCGTAAACGCGATCTACTTATTGTTCATGAAAAGTTTCAACACTGGTGTATGCCTGAAATATTTCTTACTGGAATTTTAGTGAGTTTTGTTAAACTCATGAGTTATGGCAGTATTGGCGTTACGAGTACATTTTGGGCATTTTGCCTGTTTGTCTTTTTTTATATAAAGTCTTTAGTGATTTTTTCTCCGGAAACCATTTGGAATGAAATTCATCGTAATAATTTTGTTCAAGGTATATTACAAGCTGGTGAAACGGGAATTTGTCAAAATTTGAAATTATGCAGTTGCTGTGAGGCGATATTACCTGAGCATTATATAAAATGTCCTCGATGCAAACAAAAAAGCAAAATCAGAGAACGTGATAAGATACAATGGACTATTGCTTTATTGGTTACTTCATTGATTCTTTACATTCCTGCTAATTTATTTGGCATTATGATAACTGTTGTATTTGGTTCGCCATCAAGTTCAACAATTATGGATGGTGTCATTTATATGTGGCAAGCAGGTGATGTGCCTGTTGCACTTGTTATTTTTATTGCCAGTGTCGCTATTCCCATCTTAAAAATTATTTCGCTAAGTTGGCTTTGTTATTTTGCACTAGCTGTAAAACGAAAAAATAATCATAATTGCTTGAAAATGAAAAAATTATATACAGCAGTTGAATTTATTGGTAAATGGTCAATGATAGATATATTTGTGGTTTCTGTTATTTGTTCTTTAGTTAGAAATCAGCAAATGATGGGCGTTTATCCTGATATTGGCGTTACATTTTTTGCAACTGTTGTGATTATTACAATGATTGCATCACAAAAATTTGATCCTCGTTTAATTTGGGATCTACCGCAAAATAAAAAATAGATTAATAGGAACAATATGACAACATCAAGTAAATTAGCAAAAATAATTAAAATTAGAGCTATTTCAGCAATATGGATCATCCCCATTGTTACTGCAATTGTTGGTCTTTGGATAATCTATGCGCATTTGGCTGATAGAGGAACATCGTTTACATTGCTTGCAAAAGATGCCAATGGTATTGTTGCTGGGAAAACGGTTATTAAAAACCGTAGCGTTGATGTCGGTATCGTCGATGAAGTAACTCTATCTGACGACTACACGCAAGTAGTAATAAAAGGGCGTATTTATAATGATATGGATCCGCTACTAAAAAATGACTCTATTTTTTGGGTTGTGAAGCCAGAAATTGGTCGAGATGGCATAACTGGACTTGGCACGATTTTATCGGGTGTTTATATAGAACTCGTTGCTGGAAATGATACCCACAGTTTTCAACATAAACCTTTTGTCCTGTCTGATGCGCCTCCGTTGTCCGATCCAAGCATTAAAGGAATTCGTCTAAGTTTAGAAAGCGATCAAAATGGGGTAATTCCTAGAGGCGCGTCTGTCATGTTTCATGGTTATCGTGTAGGTAATGTTGAAACGTCAGAATTTGATGTTGAATCACGTAAAATGAAGTACCAAATTTTTATTACCAAACCTTACGATGTACTAGTAACACAAAATGTCCGATTCTGGAAAGAAGGCGGAATTAACTTAACCCTCTCATCTCGAGGCGCTAGCTTAGATGTCCCTTCTTTAGATGTCTTAATGTCTGGTGGAATCAGTTTTGATTTGCCTGAAGGTTCAAAATTAGGTGCGCCAGCTGAACAAAATTCAGTTTATACATTATACGAAGACAAAAAATCTATCCAAGACTCACAATATACTGAATACAAAGAATTTCTTATTATGCTTTCTGATTCTATTTCTGGCTTATCAGAAGGGGTACCTGTTGAATATCACGGAATTAGGTTAGGAACAGTTTCGAAAGTGCCATTTTATACCGCTGAAATGTTAAAACAATCATCGATTTTAAATAAAAGAGTTCCGATATTAATTAGAATTGAACCCGATCGTTTATCAGAACTTGTTGATGAAAAAATTGACATTGCGGCATTGATCATCAGAGAACAACAAAATGGCTTAAGAGCTTCATTAAAAACTTCCAACATGTTCACAGGCGCATTATATATAGATCTTGATTTTTACCCTGACTTAAAAAATAAATATGATCCAAAATTAGCGCAACAGTTTGGTTACGATACCATTGAAACAACGTCGACAGGAATTGCACAAATTCAAGCAAAAATTATTCAGCTATTAGATAATTTTAATAACTTACCACTGAATAACACCGTATCTCAGTTTAATAAATCATTGGCTACCAGTGAAAAACTAATGAATTCATTAAATCGAATTATGGCGAGTAAAGAAATGCAGAATATGCCAAAAGATCTGCAAAAAACATTACGTTCATTAAATGAAACAATGAAAGGACTACAACCAGGATCTGAACTGAATAATCAAATGAAAGAAAGCTTACAAAAAGTTCAACAAATGATGGATGAACTTACCCCGTTACTTAATACGCTCAATAATAAAAGTAACGCACTGATTTTTTCTGCTCCGACGAAAAAGGATCAAGAGCCTAAAGCAAAAGGTAAAAAATAATGAACAAAATAGATAAAAAGTTACTTATAGTCATATTTATGCCATTGTTTGCTATATTAGTGGGTTGCTCGGCTGGCAGCCCAAGTAAAAGTTATTTTCAGCTAACAAGTAATCCACTCAGCCCAGTGTCAAAAAATATGAAAATCACTAATCATTTTATTTGGATTGAATCGGTTGATGTGGCAAGCTTTTTAAATAACCCAGGTATTGTATTGCAAACAGACGATATCAAATATGAAACGGCAGCGAATCATCTATGGGCATCAACTTTATCTCAACAACTTGAAGAGCGATTAACGCAAGATTTAACCGCTTTGTTGCCTAATTATGTTGTATCTAGCCGATCAATTACAACACCAATACTAACGGTAAAATTATTTATAGATAGCTTTCATGGCAGTTATACGGGGGATGCGATAATTAAAGGCCGATGGGTTGTTACTGACCGTAAAAATAATATTGAAACCAAACCATTTGAGCGCCATGTTCCTTTAGCAACCAATGGCTATGATGCTTTAGTTAAAGCGCTATCAAAAGGATGGCATGATGAGGAGTTAGACTTTGCAAACTCAATAAAGCATTAGTGTTTACACTGACATTCCGTTAGCGTGCTGACGGAATGTCTAAACTTAAATGGCAATAGATCTTAGTGACAGTTTGAACTGGCTAAAAACCTTATCATCAATTTCCACCCATTTGCGAACACTATTGATAAAAGCAATTTTATCAGCATTTAAAAGATCATCTTTTACAATTGTTTTTTCTAACAACTGATTGTGATCCAAATAAAATTGCCGCATGGTACCAGCAAGTAATCCCGATTCTTTTTTAGGCGTAAACCATTGACCATTAAATCGCAATGCAAGATTTCCATTGACAAATTCAGTTACTTCATTGTGTTGATTAAAATTAATATACTCTTTCCCAACCGCTAAATCTGGAAAGTGCTCACGATTTGATGTCTTATGATACAAATACACATTTTGAGTATGAACACACTGTGGTGCTAATCGGATTTCATTAATGCTCATCGGCGTATTAATGATATCTTTACTAATCGTGCAATACCCATCTTTTTGCTGTAAAATTCTCACTTTATAAAGATTGTTAGGCATTGAATTTGCTAACTTAATAAGTTGTAACTTAATTACGTGAATGTCACAGTTAAAATCAAAATAATCAGCTGATTGGGCAAGCCTGCTTAAGTGTTCATTCAATAAAAAGAATTGCCCTTTATCTAGCAATAACGATTCAATGATATATTTTGGAGTAGAAGTAGTACGATGCAAAATGGCTGTTTTCGCTAAGATCTCGTTATACTCGTCTTGTGATGTTGAATCCCACGTGATACCCCCACCAACGCCATAGTACATCTGTTGATTATGCACAGTTAGGGTACGAATTGGAATATTAAATATGGCTTTATTCATATACGGCTCAATATAACCAATTGTTCCGCAGTAAATGCCACGAGGTGTATTTTCACTGTCTGCAATAATTTGCATAGTACTGGTTTTTGGTGCGCCAGTAATTGAACCACAAGGGAATAGCGCCTGAAAAATTTGATATAAATTGGCATCGTCTTTCAATTCACCTTGAATCGTTGACGTCAACTGCCAAACAGTGGGATATTTTTCAGCCTCAAACAATTGAGGCACTGTGACAGAGCCAGGCTTTGCAATTCTACTTAGATCATTACGCAATAAATCAACAATCATCATATTTTCGGCTTGATTTTTTTCTGAAAATAATAAATCTAATTGCTGTTTATCTTGCTGGTTATTTAAGCCACGCCCTGTTGTTCCTTTCATTGGCTTTGTGGTAATAATATTATTGTCTAACTTGAAAAATAATTCTGGCGAAATTGATAAAATATAATAATCGTCAAACTCAAGATAAGCACAATAATCTGCCTGATTATTTTTTTGTAGAAAGTGGTAATAATCAATAGCGCTTTCATTAAAGGGTGCAGTAAATTGAATAGTGTAATTAGTCTGGTAAGTATTGCCTAATTCAATTTGTGATTTAATATAAGCTATTTTTTGCTGATATTCATCAAATGCGGTGCCACTGATTAAATCAAAATTTGGGGGTGTATAATCACTGATTTCTGGTTGCTTAAGGACAGTAACATCATCAAAAATACCAAATAAAAGAAGGGGTAAATCTTGATTAAAATCATGACTATTTTTGGTTTGGTTTGCACTATTTAATCCCATTGCACTTTCATAGGCAAGGTAACCAACAGCAAAATAACCTTGTTGAGTAAACTTTTCAACCTCATCAAGTTGTTGCTTAATTGAAGAACAATCATGTGACACTAACACTTTGATAGGATTACAAAAATATTTACGCTCACCTTCAAAATCGATATAAATTTTCATTTTAAATATTACTTATGGGCAAAATTATTAATCATTTGTAAACCGGATTCGGTTTTAATGGCTTCAGGATGAAATTGGACGGATTCAATGGGTAATGTTTTGTGGCGCAATCCCATAATCAACCCATCATGATTTCTCGCCGTTACAACTAACTGCGGATCTTCTGGTAAAAAACTATCACAAACAATCAATGAATGATAGCGAACAACCGAAAGCGGGGATTGAATTCCTTTGAATATCCCTAGGCCATCATGAGTTATTTCATCAATTTTACCATGCATAGGTATTGGCGCTTTAATAATGCGGTGACCATAATATTGAGCTATCGCTTGATGTCCTAAACAAATTCCCAGTATCGGGCAAATATGAGAAAACTCAGCAATAACTGCAAGTGATATTCCTGCATTAATTGGTGCGCCAGGACCCGGGGAAATAATAATTTTAGAAATGGTAAGCGCTTTTACTTGTTCAATTGTCATTTCATCATTTTTAATGACTTTAACTTTTGCGCCAACTTGGCACAGATAATTGTGAATATTAAATGTAAAAGAATCATAATTATCTATTAATAATATCAAAATATAACCCACTAATTATAAAGCATATTGGTTTAAAAACTGGAACGGGTAGCCGTTAAAATTCAGTCATAAAAGATCCTATTATATCGCTAACGTGCTTAAAAGAAGAGACGATTACTAATTTTACCACCTTTATCTTTCGGTGTTTTATACATAAACATAATATTTCCTGAAATGTTTTAACAAAAAGCCATTTTTTTTGTGATAAATTTCACAAAAAATATACAAATCTACTTGTATGGTAGTATTTGTGGTGATATTTTTATGTCATAGAATTATAAACGAGGTCTTAAATGAAAATTGTTAAAGCAGAAGTTTTTGTATGCAGCCCAGGAAGAAATTTTGTTACATTAAAAATAACAACCGATGAAGGCGTTTATGGTGTTGGTGATGCCACACTTAATGGACGTGAATTAGCCGTAGCATCTTATCTTAAAGATCACCTTTGCCCACAACTTATTGGGCGAGATCCACATCAAATCGAAGATATCTTTCAATATTTTTATAAAGGCGCTTATTGGCGCCGTGGGCCAGTAACGATGTCCGCTATTTCGGCAATAGATATGGCGCTTTGGGATATTAAAGGTAAATTGGCAAATATGCCACTTTACCAATTATTAGGTGGCGCATCTCGTACTGGTGTAATGGTTTATTGCCATACTACAGGCACAAGTATTGATGAAGCATTAGATGATTATGCTAAACATCAAGAAATGGGTTTCAAAGCGATTCGTGTTCAATGTGGTATACCGGGTATGAAAACGACTTATGGCCAAAGTAAAGGAAAAAACCTAGCTTACGAACCCGCAACACGTGGAAACTACCCAGAAGAACAGTGCTGGGCAACAGAAAAATATCTTGATTTTATGCCTAAACTATTTGAAGCCGTACGGAGTAAATTTGGTTTTAATGAGCATTTACTACATGACATGCATCATCGCCTAACTCCTATTGAAGCAGCTCGTTTTGGAAAAAGTATCGAAGATTACCGCCTATTTTGGATGGAAGATCCAACCCCTGCCGAAAACCAAGAATGCTTCCGTTTAATTCGTCAACATACTGTCACACCCATTGCGGTCGGTGAAGTATTTAACAGCATATGGGATTGTAAGCAACTTATACAAGAACAATTAATTGATTACATTCGAACCACAATTACTCATGCTGGCGGTATTACTCATATGCGCCGTATTGCTGATTTTGCCGCGCTTTATCAAGTAAGAACAGGATCTCACGGACCGTCTGATTTATCACCAATTTGTCATGCGGCAGCACTACATTTTGATCTGTGGGTACCTAACTTTGGAGTACAAGAATTTATGGGCTATTCAGAGCAAATGTTAGAGGTATTTTCGCCAAATTGGACCTTTAATGATGGCTATATGCACCCAAGTGACAAACCAGGATTGGGCATTGATTTTGATGAAAAGCTTGCCGAAAAATACCCTTACAACCCAGCTTATTTACCAATTGCACGCTTAGAAGATGGTACTTTGTGGAATTGGTAACTAATGAGCTTATTCAGCAAAACTATAGTTTAAATTTACGTTAAACATATAAAAATTATATGTTTAACGATTGGAGGGATGATATGTGTTTTATTCATGAAAATTTCATTTTAAACAATAAGGTAGCACAAGATCTTTATCATAATTACGCTTCTAAAATGCCAATAATTGACTATCATTGCCATTTAGAGCCAAAGGATATTGCTGAAAATAAAAGATTCGAAACAATATATGATTTGTGGCTAGCAGGTGATCATTATAAATGGCGACAAATGCGTGCTAATGGAGTAGAAGAAAAATATATAACAGGTGATGCAGCACCGATTGAAAAATTTAAAGCATGGTGTGAAACTGTTGAATCATGTATAGGTAATCCTTTATATCACTGGACACATTTAGAATTAAGAAACTATTTTGGAATTACAGATACATTAGGTATCCACAATTATAAGGATGTATGGGATAAATGTAATAGTTTACTTAAAAAGCCAGAATATAGTGCTCAAGGTTTAATTGGTCGTTCAAATGTGGAAGTAGTTTGTACTACTGATTCTCCTTTGGATAATTTGGAATATCACCGTAAAATTAAAGCACAATCAAATTTTAAAACCAAAGTATTACCGACATTCCGTCCAGATGAGGCTTTAGACTCGGAAGGCGAAGCCTTTAAAATCTTTATAAAAAAATTATCTGAACTTACAAATAAAAATATTACTAATTTTGCTGATTTCTTGTTAGCCATTGAAAATCGAATCGACTTTTTCCACGAGAATGGATGTCGTTTATCAGATCATGGACTAATGAAAATAGAATTTCTTGCCAGTGATACTCAACAACAAGAAGATTTATTCGCAAAAAAATTACAAGGACTAGTTTTAACAGCGAATGAAAAAATTGTTTATTGTAGTGCTGTGCTTACAGCTTTAGCTAAATTTTACGCAACTAGAAATTGGGCAATGCAAATACATTTTGGGGTAATTCGTAATAATAACTCTATTATGTTAAGTAAAACTGGTATTAATACTGGTTTTGATTCAATTTGTGATCAAACGGATTTAGCTATCCACCTTAATGCATTTTTAAATTCATTAAATCAACAAGACGCTTTACCTAAAATTATTATCTACAATTTAGATGCAAGTCTAAATGATGTAGTAGCAACAACAATAGCTAATTTCCAGAAAGCAGGTAGTGTTAAATCAAATATGCAATTTGGCTCTGGTTGGTGGTTTAATGATACTAAAAGAGGCATGTTACGACAATTAACTACTTTAGCCGATCAAGGTTTGCTTATGAACTTTGTCGGTATGTTAACTGATTCCCGTAGTTTTATTTCATATACACGACACGAATATTTTCGCCGAATCCTATGTAACTTAATTGGTCAATGGGTAACTGATGGTGAAATCCCTCACGATAATAAATTGCTAGAAAAATTAATAACAGGAATATGTTATCAAAATGCGAAAAATTATTTTCAATTTTAAGTTGCTATATAAAAAATTATCGTGAAACAGATTTAAACGTAAGGAATTTTAAGATGAATATTGTGGCGCAAAAAAAACGGAAGGTAACAATTCCTGTAGCAATTGGTTATGGATTAATTGATATCATGGGTGGTGGAGCATTTACTATAATAGGTGCATATTTGCTCTTCTTTTATACAACATTTGTTGGGTTAACACCAATTGAAGCAGCCTCGATTGTTGCTATTGCAAGAATTGTTGATGCAATTGTAAGCTTATTTATGGGCAGTTTTACTGATCATTTTTATAAATATAAGTTAGGTCAACAATTTGGTCGTCGGAGATTCTTTTTGTTAATTGGTTCACCATTAATGTTACTTTATATCTTATTATGGATTACTGGTATGAATTATTGGTTTTACCTTACCGTTTATCTAGCTTTTGAAATTGTTGCCGCTGTGGTACTAATTCCTTGGGAAACGCTACCATCAGAAATGACCAAAGATTACAATGATAGAACAAAATTATCCACAGGTAGAATGTTTTTATCTGCAAGTGGTACTTTTTTAGCAACGCTAGTACCCGGTATTTTAATCAAATATTTTGGTGAACATAATGCTTATGCTTATTTTATCAATGGTCTCTTTTTTGCAATTATTTTTGCTGTATGTGTTTTTATTTCTTATAAAGCCACTTGGGAACGTGAATTGACCCCAGAAATGCTAAACTATCAAAAAGAAAAAATTGACCAGAAAACATTTTCTGAAAAAATGATAATGCTAAAAAAATTATTTAAGGAATATTTATCTACTTTTAATATCAAAGCATTTCGCCGACACCTTGCTATATATTTATTTTCATTTACGGCTAAAGATATATTTAATACTGTATTTGTTTTCTTTTGCGTCTATTGTTTATCTGTATCTTCATCATTTGCTTCAGGCTTGTTATCGTTAAGTATTATAGGCTTGCCAATTACTTTGTTAGCTGGTGTCGCAATGGTTAAATATGGACCAAGTAAATTATACCTCTTTTCCTATTCAACAATGATTATTTGTATTTTAGGTTTCTTTATTTTGTATCTATTGAATCCTACTGAAAAAACATGGTGGCTTTATATTTTTGCTATATGCTATCAAGCTGGTAGGTGTGTTTTAGAATTTACTCCATGGAATGTTTTTCCATTCATTCCCGATGTTGATGAAATTTTAACTAAGCAACGCCGAGAAGGATTATATGCTGCGGTTATGACGTTTGGGCGCAAAACAACGGTTGCCATTGCAACATTTTGTGTAGGAATCATTTTGCAAAAAGGTGGTTTTGAACAAGGTACTACAGAACAAAGTGCGCAAGCTATTCATACTATTTCCATATTATTTGTTGGTGGAACTATCGGCTTATTAATTATTGCTCTTATTTTTGCATTAACTTTTAAATTAAATAAACAGACACACGCTATATTAGTGAATGAAATTGATCGCTTAAAAAACAATGGCTCTAAAAATAATGTAACCGAGGAAACACGGAAAGTTGTTGAAAATCTAACTGGACACAAATATGCAGATGTATGGAATAACAGCTAATATATAAATATGAAAGGTATAATAATGAGATTATCAACCCAAACTTTATTACAACTACCTGAAAAGGTAGTTATACCAAGTTATGATAGAAACAATCTTAAAACCAAAATGGTTCATCTTGGATTTGGCGCTTTTCACCGTGCTCACCAAGCTGTGTTTACCGATATTGTAGCAACTAAACATGGTTGTAATTGGGGATATTGTGAAGTTAATTTAATTGGTGGTGAAAAACAAATAGCCGATTTAAAAGAACAAGATTATCTATTTAGTGTTTGTGAAATGTCATATGACAATTGGTCTACTCGTGTTGTTGGCGTTGCTAAAGAAGCATTGCACGCAGATATAGATGGCATTGCCAAGGTATTAGAAGTAATGACACGACCAGAAATAGCAATTGTTTCAATAACAGTCACGGAAAAGGGTTATTGTTATTTACCTTCAACGGCATCAATTGATCTAAATAACCCTCTTATTAAGCACGATATTGAAAATCCGACTAACCCAAAAACACTACCAGGAGTGATTGTTGAAGCATTGCGAATGCGTAAAGAAAAAGGTCTAAAACCGTTTACTGTTATGTCTTGTGATAATATGCCAGAAAACGGCCATGTGACACGAAACGTTGTTTTAGCGCTGGCTAAACAGCGTGATCCAAATTTAGCTAGCTGGATCGATGATCATGTTACCTTTCCATCAACTATGGTTGATCGCATTGTGCCAGCAGTGACGCCAGAAACCATGGAAAAAATAAAAAAACAACTGGGAGGTATCGAAGATCCAGCTGGTGTGGCTGGCGAGCCTTTTAAGCAATGGGTTATTGAAGATAATTTTGTTGCAGGTCGTCCTGATTGGCAAAAAGCTGGCGCTGAACTAGTAACTGATGTATTACCTTATGAAGAAATGAAATTAAGAATGTTAAATGGTAGCCACTCGTTTCTTGCTTATTTAGGATATTTAGCGGGTTATTTACATATTGATGAATGTATGCAAGATCCTAATTATGTTAAAGCTGCAAGGCATTTGATGATAAATGAACAAGCAACAACGCTACGTGTCAAAGGTGTGGATTTACAAGCTTATGCTGATTGTTTACTTGATCGTTATCGTAACACGGGATTAAAACATCGGACTTGGCAAATCGCTATGGATGGCACATTAAAATTACCACAACGGATGCTTGATTCTATTCGTTTTCATTTAAAAAATGGTACACAGTTTGACTGTTTAGCATTAGGTGTAGCTGCTTGGATACGATATGTCAGTGGCGTAGACGATGCAGGTAAGGCAATTGAGGTAAGTGATCCAATGGCTAATAAGTTAAAAGAATTAGTGGCAAATAGCAATGATAATCAAGAGCGAGTAAAATCATTATTGTCATTATCACAAGTATTTGGTGATGATTTACCTAACAATCCATGTTTTGTTGAAAAGGTCATTAAAGCTTATTTGTCTTTACGGGATATTGGCGCTAAACAGTCGGTTAAACAATTAGAAAGAATTTACTAAATCATTACTAACACAACTAACATAATTAATAAGAAAAAAAGTGTAATTGCTCGTAAGAGCAATTACACTTTTCATTTTTCGTTTAGCCCAGATAACTTTTTATTGGTGATTATTGGTAATTGTCTATCAAAAAAGCTTTTCTTCTATTTAAAAATCACCTACTATTCTTGTTTTTATTTTTCTTAACATAAGAATGGTATATGTTTACACCTATCGACTTAAATACTTCTGAACCCGTTAATCAGCAAATCTACCGCAAATTAAGAAAAGCTATTATTACCTGTCAGATATTACCTGGTGTTTTACTCTCAGAAAAAGAAATTTCTAGCCAGTTTAATGTTTCTAGACAGCCAGTTCGAGAAGCATTTATTAAGCTAGCAGAAGCAGGATTGGTTCAAATTTTACCTCAGCGAGGAACTTTTGTAACTAAAATCTCCATTAAGAAAGTCATTGATGGACAATTTATTCGAGATTCGGTTGAGTGTGCAATTATTAGGCGAGCGGCAATAGAAATTAATGACTTGCATATTTTATTGTTGCAAAAAAATCTTGAGGAGCAAAAAGAGGCTAATAAACAAAAAAACATTCATTATTTTCTTGAAAAAGACGATGAATTTCATCAAATTCTAATGAATGTGATAGATTGCCAGTTAGCATGGGAAAGTGTTGAAAATATTAAGGCAATGATGGATAGAGTTAGATTTCTTTCGTTGGAAGAAATTTCGCCACCCGATGATCTTGTTAAACAACATGAAAAAATTCTGATGGCTTTGAAAAAGCATGATCCAGAACTTGCCGCAATTGCTCAGCATGAACATTTATCGGCAATTTTACATACTATCAAAATTATTTCTCAACAAAAAACAGAATGGTTTATTGACTAACCTTTTATCAACAATACCTAATATTACTTATGTATAAATTGTATAACGCTAAGCTAGCGTTTTTAGAAATATTTTTTATGTTTATTTAATTTTACGCAAATAACCTAAAACGCCAACAGCTTCTATTGTCCATATCCCATCTTTAAAAATTAAGGGAAAAGTTGCTCGACTGCTTGCTGTAGGCCCAGCATTTTGCTGAACAATTTCAATTTCGTTGCCCGTTACTTTACTTATAATGGCAACATGCCCATAGCTAGTCCAATTAAGAACAATAATATCGTCAACTTGTGGTTTTGTGGGCGAACCGTTATGAAATTGTAATAAATTGCGTTGGCGATTAATCTTGCCATCGGCAATTTTTGGATCAAAAAAATCCTTTGCATGTCCATAGCTGTTTGGCATTTTGTGATTGAAGCGTTGATAATAATAGCGTTTGATAAATTCAACGCATTGATATTTTAAACCTAAATTATAACCATCTTTAGCAATATTTCTTCCACTTACATTATTGATACTGCTATTATAGTAGACATTTACGCCATTAAATTCATCAATAACGTTGCCTATTTTTTGTTGGTTAATTTCAATATTAGCAAAAACACAGGCACAAAGTGTATAGTAGCTTAATACAGATAATAGCCAAAGTAAGCACATGCTCTTTTTATATTTCAATAGCATTTTATTTCCATTATGTTAATTTTTTATTATTAAATATCGTTACTCATTTTATAAAAATAGATTATAAAATTTATTTTTATATGAAGAATTTAACTAAAATTAAGCTTAAAAGTATAGTATTTGTTGTTGAATGGTGTTTATTTTTTGATAAGTTAGTTGATCGGGATAGGTGATGATATCTCGCAATGATAATCTAAATTAGCGTTTCATGATAAAAATAAATAGATTTGACTTAATAATAAAAGAAAGGAGGGCATGATGATTAAAAAAGTTCAAATAAATGTCAGTGGTCGCGTGCAAGGAGTAGGTTTTCGTTTTTTTACTTATCAACAAGCCACAAAACAAGGTTTAGTTGGCTATGTTCAAAATTTAGATAACGGTGATGTTAAGATTATTGCTCAAGGTGATAACTTACAAATAGCAGAATTAATACAATGGATTGAAAGTGGCGGCCCTGCATCAGCAAGTATTTCACTTGTCAATATAGTTGAATTAAAGCCACAAAACGATTTAACTTCTTTCAATGTCCGATATTAATTTAATAAAAAATAAAGTAAAATAAATAAAATTGTGGGCATTTGAAATAATAATTTCTTATTAATGTGATTAACATATGTTATGAATAAAAAAAATCTGATCTGTTTTTTACTTCTCGTTATTGTTATTGGTGTTTATTACAATTATCAAAAAGGAGATGAGGCAATAAGCCAATCAGCTAAAAATACATCAGATAAGCCGATTTATCAAAGTGATGACATGTTAACAGATATTTACGACTTATCTGGCGAACTTGTATATAAAATCGAATCAAGTAATGTTAGATATTTTGATGATGCCGGTAAAACAGCATTTGATTTGCCTAATTTGACTCTTTATGATCAAAATCATGTCGCTACATGGCATATAAAAGCGAAGAAAGCAGAGCTGACTAATAATAAACTTCTTTACCTTTATAATGATGTGCAGTTAGATAATTTGACACAAGAAGCCCAATTAAAACAGGTAAAAACAGATAATGCAGTCGTTGATTTAACTTCACAGTTAGTGACATCAAAAGATCCTGTCATTATTAATGGGGTGGGATTTTATTCAACAGGCGTTGGATTAGCTGGGGATTTACATGCAAAAACAGCTAATATACTTGAAAATGTAAAAACATATTATAATACTGAGGCAAAATAAAATATGAGTTCGCTAAAACAAGTTGTTTTTTCATTAATTTTATTGCTACCTATCTCTTTAAGTAGTTTTGCAAATGAATCCGTTACGCAATCAGAAAATCCAAAAATTTTTGCCGATAACAAACCTGTTGCGATTGATGCTGATAATCAGCAGATTGACATTGAAAATAATACGATTACATTTATTGGTAACGTTGTTATTGTTCAAGATGGGTTAACGATAAAAGCTGATAAAGTTGTAATCACTGATATGCAAAACGTAGAAAAACAAAAAATCACGGCTTATGGTAATCCTGTAAGTTATAAGCAAATTTTACCGAAAAAAAATAAGATCGTAACAGGGCAGTCAGCGCAAGTAATTTATAATGTAAAACAAAATAATATTGTGTTACAAGGTAATGCTGAGTTATTTCAACAAGACAATCATATTGTGAGTGAAATGATTATTTATGATGTCAAAAAACAGCAAATATTTGCGCAGCCAGGTAAGAATAGGCGAGTCAAGAGCACTATCATCCCAAACCAAGTTAAAGAGATGAGCAAATAAAATGTCAATGTTAAAAGCGGAAAATCTAGCTAAAGTATACAAAAAACGCCGTGTAGTTGAAGATGTGAGTTTAACCGTTAATTCTGGTGAAATCGTCGGGTTATTAGGACCAAATGGCGCAGGTAAAACCACCACTTTTTACATGGTGGTTGGTATTGTGACCTTAAATGCGGGTAAAATTTATCTTGATGAGCATGATATCAGCATTTTACCTTTACACGAGCGTGCACAAAAAGGCATTGGTTATTTACCACAAGAAGCTTCTATTTTTAGAAAATTGTCTGTTATTGATAACATTATGGCAATTTTAGAAACGCGCACAGATATTGATAAAAATGAAAAAATCGGTCGTGCCGAAGAATTACTCGAAGAGTTCCATATTACGCATATTCGTGACAGCATAGGACAATCTCTCTCTGGTGGAGAAAGACGTCGAGTGGAAATAGCAAGGGCGTTAGCAGCTAATCCTAAATTTATCTTACTTGATGAACCTTTTGCTGGTGTTGATCCAATTTCGGTGATAGATATCAAAAATATTATTAAGCATCTACGTGATCGAGGGTTGGGTGTATTAATAACCGATCATAATGTCCGTGAAACGTTAGATGTTTGCGAACGTGCTTACATTGTTAATAAAGGACATTTAATTGCTGAAGGTTCACCAAATGACATCTTAAGTAACGAATATGTAAAACGCGTTTACTTAGGAAATGAGTTCAGATTATGATGAAAACCAGTTTACAACTGAAAGTCTCTCAACAATTATCCATGACGCCACAATTACAATTGGCGATTAAATTACTACAGTTGTCAACTTTAGAACTCCAACAAGAAATACAAACTGCGCTTGAAAACAATCCATTGCTTGAAGTTGATGATCAATATGACGAAGTGAACGTTAAACAAAACGATGAAACAGAAAATATTGATACGCGTGAGGCTTTAGATAGCAAAGAGATTCCCGATGATATTCCACTGGATGCATCTTTAGATGATATTTATAGTGCAGGAACTCCATCTGGAACTAACTCAGATTATCGTAATGATGAATTGCCTATCTATCAAGGTGAAACTCACGAAACATTACATGATTATCTAGAATGGCAACTTGAACTAACACCCTTTAGCGATACTGATAGGGCGATAGCGGTATCTATTATTGAAGCTATAGATGAGAGAGGCTATTTAACAGTTTCAACAGAAGAAATACTTGAAGAGCAAGGTAATGATGAAATTGAAATTGCCGAAGTTGAAGCAGTATTGAAACGAATATGGAATTTTGATCCCATTGGTGTTGGTGCAAGAACATTGCAGGAGTGTTTGTTTATTCAAACTCAACATTTAGTGTCGCCACCACTTGTTAAATTAATTATTGATAATTATTTAGATTTATTAGCAAATCGTGATTATAGAACATTAAAAAAAGTATTAAATGCTAACGATGAGCAGTTAAAAGAGGCCGTCGATTTTATACAACACTTACAGCCCTATCCCGGTGATTTTATTAATATGTCTGCGCCAGATTATGTGATACCTGATGTTTTAGTAAAAAAAGTAAATGGAAGCTGGGTTGTTGATTTGAATAATGACATAATGCCGATCCTACGCATAAATCAGCAATATGCGGCGATGGAAAAGACAGTAAGCGAAAGCGATAGCCAATATATCCGATCACATTTGCAAAATGCGAATTGGTTTATTAAAAGTATTGAAAATCGCAATGAAACTTTACTTAAAGTAAGTCAATTTATTGTAGAACATCAGCGGGAGTTTTTCGAACTTGGCACAGAATATATGAGGCCAATGATTTTATCTGATGTTGCAACTGCAATTGAAATGCATGAGTCAACGGTTTCTCGAGTGACAACTCAAAAATATTTACAATGCCCGACGGGCATATTTGAATTAAAATTCTTTTTTTCTAGCCATGTAAACACACAGTCAGGCGGTGAAGCCTCGTCGACGGCTATTCGTGCTTTAATTAAAAAATATATATCAGCAGAAGATAGTAAAAAGCCACTGAGTGATAGCAAATTAGTTTCGTTACTTGAAGAACAAGGTATTATAATTGCCCGTCGAACCGTAGCAAAATACCGTGAAGCTTTATCAATTCCACCATCAAGCCAACGTAAACAGCTTTAAATTTAAAACTGTTTATGACAACGAATCTTTTTAAATGACTTTTTCAGTTTCAATAATCATCATATCCGTAGTAAAAGAACCATCTATTTGAAGTTCAAAATAATTTTTTGTATCGTCGGCTGCCGTTTCTTGGTAAATTCGTATTGCCTCAATTAACTGTTCAGGAGTACGCATTCGTTTAACCCATGTATCAAAAGAGAGTGTTAAACGATGACGGACAATCTTATTAATGACAAAACCAGCTTCAGTCAAAAAAGTTGACCATTCGCCAGGTGTATAATCACGAACGTGTGATGTGTCACGCAGGGATTCAACAGTTTGTAGCCAAATATCTAATACAGGGTGACCAGGTGAAACAACATCCATAATAATTAATTTACCGCCTGATTTAGTTATGCGATATATTTCTCGAATACTTTTACCAACATCATGCCAATGATGAGCTGAATAACGGCTGACAACAATATCAAATTGATTATCAGCAAAAGGTGGATATTCAGCATAACCTTGCTTAACGGTTATATTTTGTAAACTGCGCTTTTTTGCTGTTTGCGCTACAACCGATAACATTTCATTTGAAAGATCATAGGCTGTAACATGTTTAACATATTTTGCCGCAATAAAACTGACATGACCTGCGCCACATCCAATATCAAGTAGGTTTGCCTCGGGATGCGATATAAGTAGGTTAGATAAATATTCAAGATCAGCTCCTTGAGCATGTACTTTACTGGTTAAATAGGCATTAGCTTGTTCGCCAAACTGCTGTTTTACATTGTCATGATGTGTTGCCATTGTCGATTCTCATTATTGGGCGCAAATAAGCGCCCAAAAGTTAAAGTTAAGCTAAAAATGAAGGGATTTTCTGTTCAAAGTCGCTAATCGCATCTTCATGTTGCAAGGTTAAACCAATATTATCTAACCCATTTAGTAAACAGTGACGTTTAAAGGCATCGATTTTAAATGGATATTGCTTGTTTCCAGCAGTGACGATCTCATTGACTAAATCAATGGTAAATTCAATACCTTCATTGGCTTCAACAATTTTAAATAGTTCATCGACATCGGCTTCAGATAAATTAACCAATAATAACTGATTGTTAAATGAGTTATTATAAAAGATATCGGCAAAGCTTGAGCCTATAATGGCTTTAAATCCATAATCGGCAAGCGCCCATGGCGCATGTTCACGAGAAGAACCACAACCGAAATTTTCTCGCGCCAATAAAATGCTGGCGCCTTTATAGCGGGGTTTATTCAAGACAAATTCAGGGTTAGGCTGCTCGCCAGCGTCATCTAAAAAGCGCCATTCATGAAAGGCATGTTTACCAAATCCAGTACGTGTTACTTTTTGTAAAAACTGCTTTGGAATGATTGCATCTGTATCAACATTAGCTGCGTCCAAAGGAACAACTAATCCGGTATGTTTTGTAAATTTAGCCATGACAAGCCTCCTTAAAACGGTTTGCGAATATCAGTAAAATGACCAGTAATAGCCGCGGCAGCTGCCATAGCAGGACTAACTAAATGTGTTCTGGCATCCCGCCCTTGGCGCCCTTCAAAATTACGATTACTAGTTGATGCGCAGCGATCCCCTGGTGCTAATTTATCGTCATTCATTGCAAGACACATAGAGCAACCTGGTAAGCGCCATTCAAATCCTGCATCAATAAAAATCTTATCTAACCCTTCGGCTTCAGCTTGTTCTTTCACTGGTCCTGAACCAGGTACAACTAATGCTTGTACACCTTCAGCAACTTTACGGCCTGTGGCAATTTGCGCAGCAGCTCGTAAATCTTCTATACGTGAGTTTGTACAAGAACCAATAAACACTTTATTGATTTTAATATCTGTCATTTTGGTGCCAGCGGTTAATCCCATATAAGCTAATGCACGCTCGGCAGAATGTTTTTCAATAGGATCAGCAAAATGATCAGGGTTCGGTACTGTTGCATCAATTGAAGTTACTTGACCTGGGTTAGTTCCCCAAGTGACTTGTGGTGCGATATCTTTGCCTTCTAACGTCACAACGGTATCAAAATGTGCACCTTCGTCGGTTTTTAGTGTTTTCCAATAAGCAACCGCTTTGTCGAAGTCTTCACCTTTTGGTGAAAATTGACGATCTTTTAAGTACTCAAACGTGACTTCATCTGGTGCAATTATGCCAGCTTTAGCACCCATTTCGATTGCCATATTGCATAATGTCATGCGACCTTCCATTGATAATGCTTTAATCGCATCTCCACAAAATTCAACCACATGCCCTGTACCACCAGCGCTAGTGGTTTTGCCAATAATCGCTAAGATAATATCTTTGGCGGTGATTCCGTCAGCAACTTGACCTTTGACTTCGATTTTCATGGTTTTAGCTCTGCCTTGTTTTAAGGTTTGAGTGGCTAACACATGTTCAACTTCGGAAGTACCAATGCCAAAAGCTAATGCACCAAAGGCACCATGGGTTGCGGTATGTGAATCGCCACAAACGATTGTCATACCCGGTAATGTCATTCCTTGTTCTGGTCCAACTACATGGACAATACCACGTAATGGGCTTTGTAAATCATATAACGAAACACCAAACTCTTTGGCGTTTTTTGCCAGTTCAGTTAATTGAATGCGCGCCATTTCGCTACAAGCATTTAAATCATTACTTTTGGTTGAAGTATTATGATCCATCGTCGCAAAAGTTTTATGAGGCTGACGAACTTTACGATTCATGGCACGCAAACCATCAAAGGCTTGTGGAGAGGTGACTTCATGAACTAAATGACGATCAATATATAATATGGGTGTTTCGTTTGGTGCTTCATAAACGACGTGTGCATCATATAATTTTTGATACAGTGTTTTTGACATTGCATATTCCTTATTATTTTTACAACTTAACTGCGTTGGGTTTTAGACATAATTTTATGAATACTAAGCTTAATTAGTCGCATTTAAGAGGGATACAAGTAGTTGTTTATTCTGCCTACTTGGCTTATCCCTAAGTGATACAATAAATAACATCAATCTGATTAAATGAGCTTACAAATTATGTCTCCCATTTCGTCAGTTGAAATCGGTTGTTCTTTTTGGGCTAAATCAATAGTACGGTAGCCTTGCTCTAGTGCTTTATTTACTGCGGTTTCGATAGCTGATGCAATATCATCACGTTTGAAACTGTAACGAACTAATAAAGCCAATGACAAGATTTGTGCAGCTGGATTGGCTATGTTTTTACCCGCAATATCTGGCGCACTACCACCTGCTGGCTCATATAGTCCAAAACCTTGCTCGTTCAAACTAGCCGACGGTAACATACCCATTGAGCCAGTTATCATAGCGCATTCATCAGACAAGATATCACCAAATAAATTTGAACATAAAATTACGTCAAATTGTGAAGGATCTTTAACTAATTGCATCGTAGCATTATCGATATACATATGCTCAAGTGTAACATCGGGGTAGTTTTTAGCGACTTCGCTAACCACTTCACGCCATAAAATTGAGGTTTGTAGTACATTGGCTTTATCAATTGACGTCACTTTTTTTCGGCGTAAACGTGCGGCTTCAAAACCCATTTTAGAGATTCGTTCAATTTCAAATCGGTGATACACTTCAGTATCAAAAGCCTTTTCTTGAGCACCGCTACCTTCGCGACCTTTTGGCAAACCAAAATAGATACCACCAGTTAATTCGCGCATGCATAAAATATCAAAACCACGCTGGGCAATATCAGCCCGTAATGGGCAAAGATCTTCTAAACCTTGATATAGACGAGCAGGGCGCATATTAGCAAATAATTTGAAATGTTTGCGTAGTGGTAATAACGCACCGCGTTCAGGTTGTTGGTCTGGTGGTAAGTTAGTCCATTTAGGCCCGCCAACAGATCCAAATAAAATCGCATCAGCTTTTTCGCATCCTTCTAGTGTTTCTTTCGGTAATGGACAGCCATGAATATCAATTGCTGCACCACCAACATCATATTCACTGGTCGTAATGGAAAGTTGATATTTTTTGCGGATAACTTCAAGCACTTTATAAGCTTGTTTCATTACTTCTGGACCAATACCATCACCAGGAAGCACTGCAATATGGTAGTTTTGTGACATATTTTATTCCTTTATAATCTCATTTAATTTTCTTATTTTGCTATTAAACGCGCAAAATAAATTATTTTTTAATCTTGGTGTAATTTTTGTTTTTCTTGGGCAACTTGATTTGCTCTATACACATTATTTAATACATTAATTAATGCGAGCGCTGATGAGTGAACAATATCGGTTGCAAGCCCAACACCATGGAATTTACGCCCTTTATAATCAGCAACAATATCCACTTGTCCTAAGGCATTTTCGCCTTGTCCTTTAGACGCTAATTGATATTTGACTATTGAAATAGGTTCACCAGTAATGCGATTTATGGCTTGGTAAACAGCATCAACAGGCCCATTACCCGTTGCTGCATCGGAAAATTTGTTATCTCCAATGATCAAACTAACCGATGCTGTAGATACAACAGTTGATCCAGATTGAACATTGAAGTAATCCAAAACATAATGTTCTTTTTCATCTTTTAGTTGATTGATAAATATTAATGCTTCTAGATCATAATCAAAAACTTGACCTTTTTTATCAGCAAGTTCTAAAAATGCTTCATAGAGTTGATCTAAATTATAATCTTTATCGTGATAACCTAATTCTTCAAGGCGATGTTTAACCGCTGCCCGCCCTGATCGAGATGTTAAATTTAATTGAATTTGATTTAACCCGATTGATTCAGGTGTCATAATTTCGTATGTTTCTCGATTTTTTAGCACACCATCTTGGTGGATCCCTGAGGAGTGGGCAAAAGCATTACTACCAATAACAGCTTTGTTAGCTGGGATTGGTGTATTGGTTATTTGGCTCACTATTTGGCTGGTACGATAAATCTCTTGATGATTAATATTGGTATGAACATTTAATATATTTTGACGGATTTTAATGGCCATGATGACTTCTTCAAGTGCGGTGTTACCCGCACGTTCGCCTAAACCATTCATCGCCCCTTCAATCTGCCTAGCACCTTCTTGAATCGCGCTAATCGAGTTAGCCACCGACATGCCCAAGTCATCATGGCAATGAACAGAGATAATCGCCTGATCAATGTTTGGGACACGTTCAAATAAGGTATGAATAATGCCACCAAATTGATAAGGGACAGTATAACCGACAGTGTCTGGAATATTGATCGTTTTTGCCCCCGCTTTAATTGCTGCTTCAACGATCCTACATAAGTTATCAATTGGGGTACGGCCTGCATCTTCACAAGAAAACTCCACATCATTAGTATAATTACGTGCACGCTTAATACAGTGCACTGCTCGTTCAATGACATCATCAAATGTCATTTTTAATTTATCTTTGACGTGTAAAGTTGATGTTGCCATAAAGGTATGAATACGAAACTCATCAGCATCCTTTAATGCTTCTGCTGCAACATCAATATCTTTATCGACACATCGAGATAAAGCACAAACTCGGCTATCTTTTATTGTTTTAGCAATCGTCTGTACTGATTCAAAATCACCTGGTGATGAAATGGGAAAACCAACTTCCATTACATCAACTCGCATTCTTTCTAACGCTAGCGCAATTTGTAGTTTTTCTTTAACACTCAAACTTGCTTGTAATGCTTGTTCACCATCACGTAGTGTGGTATCAAAAATAATGACATGATCGCTCATTGTTTTTCCTTTTATATATTTTAGCGCTATCTCGGTATTTCAAGTTAAAAAACAAAAAACCCGCACTTTAGCGCGGGTTCTTGTTAATCTGTCGAGTTGTTTAATAAACTATCTTTTTTACTCCACACACAAGCCATCCGCGCAAAATGATGCGAGAAGAAGGCTTAGGAGGAGAGGGTATAATTTAATCAACACATGTATTCCTAAATTTAACTACTTAAAAAGTGAATTGATTATATTTTTACCAAATGATATAAGTTGTGTCAATGATTATTTAAAATAAGGCGTGTTATCAAACGGAATAGAAAAAGGCTTAACAACTACAATCAATTTATTTATTGCATAAATAAGTTGAGCAATTTATGGCTAAGCTTATAATAATGTTATCTTTCTTTTATTGAGGATGAATATTATGAATATAGTTGATATTTCTCAAAAACGTTACACTACCAAACACTATGATCAAACTAAAAAAATTCCAATTGAACAATTTGACCAATTATTAACCGTTTTAAGAAACAGCCCATCATCGGTTAATTCACAGCCATGGCATTTTTATGTTATTGATAACGATGCAGCCAAGAACAAAATCTTACCTGCTATTGCTGAATTTAATAAGCCAAGAATAACAGGCGCCTCCCATACTATTGTTTTTTGTATTAAAACGCCATTAGATGAACCCCATTTGGTCAATTTGTTGAATCAAGAAGATAAAGATGGTCGATATCCATCGGCGGATCTTAAACAAGCACAAGATCAAGGTCGTCGGCACTTTGTAACACTCAATAGCGCGACCATTGAATCACAACAATGTTGGGAAAGTAAACAAGTCTATCTTGCCTTAGGGCAATTACTTTTTGCCGCTGCGGCAATTGGTGTGGATACAACAGCTATTGAAGGGTATGATGCTACTAAAATGGATGAAATTTTAGAGCTTAAAAGTAAAGGGCTTAAAAGTGTCGTGGTAGCAACATTAGGTTATCGAGCCGAAAATGACGGAAATGCTCACCGGCCAAAATCACGCCTACCCAAAGAGCAACTTTTTACTTTTTTGTAAGATAATAAAATAACAAGTTGTACCCTCCGCTTAAAGCTGTAATGAGGGTGGAGGTTCTTTTGCGATTTCTTTGTTTTTATTCTACTTAAATAGAATTAATATACCTGTGATATAAAAATTGTTATTATTTTTAGCTTCTTTATAAATCTTAAAAAAACTATTTTTTGCTTTAAATTATCACTATATTTTGATTATGCTTAATCTCCTATATCATATAAATAGTTATAGATTAGTTTGATTTTTTTAAACGTTTTTTTAAATCTGCTATTGAATTTAGTTAAGCTACTACGTTTAAAGAATCAAACAAAATCAAATGATTTAATCAGTGAAGAAAAATAATGGAATTGCTCACCTAGCCTCACAAACAACACTACCACAACAGCAAAAAAAGCGTTATGCATTACAAGCAATTGCTACTTTATTGTTAGGGATAACGATATCAGATAATGTCATTGCACTAACAGCGTTCGACCATATCGTATTGATGTTTATTCAGGGGGTGAAATTGTAACTAAATATCCTAAAGGCTATAACTCAGCAATATGGAGTGGTGATGGTTATAAGGAGGTTAATCGATTTCGTGTAGGATTTATAGCCGAGTCATTTCGACCTATTACTGGTTTTAAAGGGGGTTAAGTTTGACTTAATAGGTTCAGGAAATGAACAGCCAAAATACCGTTGTAGACACTAGCAATATCAATAATTGGGTAACTTTATCAGGAAACGGAAATAATGCATTGGGGAAAGGTTGTAAAGTTCTTTATGATAGTCGTCTTAAACCGAAGACCCCATTAACCATTAATATGGAATACACAGAAGATAACGGTAACAGTTGGAAAAATATTGGTAAAGTGGCTCTTCCGATACCTAAAAAATGGGCAATTCTTATTGATCATAAAATTGATTATAAAAGTATGGGTTCTGTTGACTTTAGTGGTAGGTAAGTGGCGTTTGATGAATGCCGTAAAGTTATTGATGGTCATGAAACATCAGCAACAACACGAGAACAAGTTAATGATTTTTCTGACGCAGGAAAATCTTGGCGGCAAAAATATCTGTATAGAAGGAATGAATTAATTTACTTGATGCTGATTTACCAGAAGGTACTGTTACACTTCCTACACAAGGGACATATAGACCTTCCCGTGATTTAGGTACATTTCTAGGAGAATGGGGAGCCGCCTCGATATATAGTCAAGGCGGCGGAGATTTTATATGGACATCTGAAATGTACCGAGCCGATAAGCCTTTTTCTATTAATGGATGGGCTCTAAGAGGTCAGATTTATGGTGATGAGTATGACCTCGGTTCTGCTCAGCCCTCTCAAACATTCTGTCGAGGCGAGAATATCCCCTAGAAAATTAATACTAGAATAGTTATTTGTTTAGGTTATATTATTGGGTTATTTATTTTATAACCCTATTATTTGATAGCTTTTCTGCTGATGGTGAGCATTACCTCTAGTTTGAGAATACTCATGGTGTATTGGTGTCTAAAATATATTTATCAATTATAACTTATAGGGAGACTATGTAATAACTTAAAAGCCATATATTGTTAATTGGTACACAATTGCCTTATAAAATAATTTCAAAAAGCCGTAATAGATAATTAATATTGGTATTGATTACGGCTGTATAAAAGTGATCTTTCCTTGTCTGCGGATTTGCAACTGATTTTGATATAACAAGTGAATGGAGGGTGATGTTTACAAATTTTAACAGAAAAGTCTATTCATTTACTTTAAAGTGATTTAATGTTCGTTTATAATCAACTTGATTATATTGTGATAACGTAATTATTTCGAATTTTGAAATCGACAATACTTTAAATTAAAGTATCCACCAAAAGCGATCAATTTGATTAGTGTTAAATTGAATAACCATTTAATTTTATTATAAAAAAATTAAAATTATGCTGTAGAAACTTGAAATTTTGGAAAGGTAATGATATAATGAAAACAACAGCCCAACAGCCCAACAGCCCAACAGCCCAACAGCCCAACAGCCCAACAGCCCAACAGCCCAACAGCCCAACAGCCCCATTTTGAACGTTTATCTCTAAATTTTAGTTATCCCCATCTTACAATTAATTCTTCATGTTTGTCGTTATGGTCAAAAACGATTTCTTTAATAAAAATGGTAAAGATGCATATCCAAAAGGCATTAGTAATGCCTATCTTGACTGTCAGACATTGTTTGTTTGGAATTATATTGACATTATTAAATTTGATAGTGCCCTTTCAAGCTATTGCATTATCTGCGATTACATCAAATGTGATCCATGGAAGTCGCCCTTATATAACCCTTGATGGTGGTAGAACCCATATAAATTCATCCGAACCTTTACTCAGCATAAAATTATCTGGTGGTCGATTGATTACCTCTCAAGAAGATACATCAAGTAGCCAAAAACCAATCATACTATCGGGAAATTTAGAATCTATTCGTGATATTCAAACTTTTGTACCAATAGATGGAAATAATACTTACCCACAAATAGATATTCAAAAATTGATGGGTGCCCCATATCATTATTGGGGAGATGACGATGGTGATGGCGATATTTTGGCAAATGGAAAGTTATCTCTAGAATGGTACGATGCAAACCAAAATATAACAGCAGAAGTAAAAAAAAATCCATCGTACAAGTTGGATGCTTGTAAAGCACCATATCGATTATTTATTACTACAGGAGAATCTTTAACGTTGTCGACACGTTATGGTATTCCGAATAAAACTATTTATAAACAGAGTTCTCATTCATATTATTTTAAACCAAGTGCACCATCGGTTTGTTATGCTCAACCTAATTTATCAAACGACTCCAGTAATAACACTGAATATAAAGATTTAGATGGTCCGGATTGGGTAAAAGGAAAAGGATTTGTTCCACAAGATATAAACAATCCACAACGTAATTTCCCATCGACAGGAACAAATAATGTTTATTTTTATTTATTATTAGCAAACGTAACGCCCGAAGATATTATCTCAGCTAATGGCGCTAGGGTATTCCCTGAATCAGGGAGTGGAGTTAGTTTAGCTTTATCATCTGCACGAACACCAGGTTGGGGAAAAGGCTCACGAGATGTAGCTTTAAAGATAGTACTAAAAGGGCCAGTAAACAGTAGTGCTAATAAAAATTTTAGCCCCTCTACATTTAAGCTTTATTCAGATAGAGCCAAAAGTAAAGTTTTGTATAGCTTTAAAATTGAAAGATGGTATATAGCCCAAGGTGCTCATATTAATGCATCTGTGCAAGACACAAAAGATTACTGTAACCGAATTGGATACCGAGTGCCGAGTGTTGCTGATTATACTAATGCAAATAATAATGATATATGGACTGGAGGTATTCCCGGAAGAAATATCAATGGTTATCGTCGACAATTAAGCTATCGCGGCGGTAATGGTAAGTGGATAGGTGGATTGTTGAATGAATGGGGAACCTTATTTAATAATCCTAACCACTATCTTGGAATTGATGGTTGGGAAACTAGCCATCCTCAAGATTGGTATTGGGTAATTGATACATACAAGGGAGAACCAATTCGGGTCGATCTGGGGGATGGAGATTTCTATGATTCTAAATCAACCAATGGTAATCTCAGAGCGGCTTGTGTTAAGCCGTAGTTAAATTGTTTTATCTGTTCAGCAAATAGTTTGACTCTGTAACTTTTAAAGTTACAGAGGTGATTACGAGTAAGTTAATTATAGAACTTACTCGCATTGTTTACAGTAATTTGCGAAAAAACTGTAATAAATAGACATAAAAAAGCAAAATTAACCCCTAATGAGTTTGTAAGGTTTTTTTTAGCTATGAAGTGTAATTCCTTCGAGGTTTTCTTAATAGTGTTGTTCATTATAGTTATGTAAAAATGATAACTCTTTTCATAAAGGTCTTTTCACATAGATATTGAATCTATTCTTTTATTTTTCATAATGAAATGAATGAGGGATAACTTTACAAATCTTAACAAAAATACCCACATGTTTACTTTAAAGTGGTATTAAATTTGTTTATAATCGACAAAATATTTTGTGATACTACGAGCACTTTTTGCATGAGCATCGAAAATATTTAAAATAAAAGTAATTAATTTGGTTATTGTAAAAATTAATAACATATTAATTTTATTATAAAAAGGTGCAGTAAAACTTGAAATATGGAAAAGGTATTGATATAATGAATCAGCACAGCAGCACAGCAGCACAGCAGCACAGCAGCACAGCAGCACAGCAGCACAGCAGCACAGCAGCACAGCAGCACAGCAGCACAGCAGCACAGCAGCACAGCAGCACAGCAGCACAGCAGCACAGCAGTCACATTTTGAACGTTTATCTCTAAATTTTAGTTATCCCCATCTTACAATTAATTCTTCATGTTTGTCGTTATGGTCAAAAACGATTTCTTTAATAAAAATGGCAAAGATGCATATCCAAAAGGCATTAGTAATGCCTATCTTGACTGTCAGACATTGTTTGTTTGGAATTATATTGACATTATTAAATTTGATAGTGCCCTTTCAAGCTATTGCATTATCTGCGATTACATCAAATGTGATCCATGGAAGCCGTCCTTATATAACTCTTGATGGCGGTAGAACCCGTATAAATTCATCCGAACCTTTACTCGGTATAAAATTATCTGATGGTCGATTGATTACCTCTCAAGAAGATACATCAAGTAATCAAAAACCCATCATACTATCGGGAAATTTAGGATCTATTCGTGATATTCAAACTTTTATACCAATAGATGGAAATAATACTTACCCACAAATAGATATTCAAAAATTGGTAGATGCCCCATATCATTATTGGGGAGATGATGATGGTGATGGCGATATTTTGGCAAGTGGAAAGTTATCTCTAGAATGGTACGATGCAAACCAAAATATAACAGCAGCAGTAAAGAAAAATCCATCGTACAAGTTGGATGCTTGTAAAGCGCCATATCGATTATTTATTACTACAGGAGAATCTTTAACGTTGTCGACACGTTATGGTATTCCGAATAAAACTGCTTATAAACAGAGTTCCCATTCATATTATTTTAAACCAAGCGCACCATCGGTTTGTTATGCTCAACCTAATTTATCAAACGATTCCAGTAATAATACTGAATACAAAGATTTAGATGGTCCGGATTGGGTAAAAGGAAAAGGGTTTGTTCCACAAGATATAAACAATCCACAACGTAATTTCCCGTCGACAGGAACAAATAATGTTTATTTTTATTTATTGTTAGCAAACGTAACGCCCGAAGAGATTATCTCAGTTAATGGCGCTAGCGTATTCCCGGAATCAGGGAGTGGAGTTAGTTTAGTTTTATCATCTGCACGAACACCAGGTTGGGGAAAAGGCTCACGAGATGTAGCTTTAAAGATAGTACTAAAAGGGCCAGTAAATAGTAGTGCTAATAAAAATTTTAGCCCTTCTACATTTAAGCTTTATTCAGATAGAGCCAAAAGTAAAGTCTTGTATAGCTTTAAAATTGAAAGATGGTATATAGCCCAAGGCGTTAATATTAATGCATCCGCGCAAGACGCAAAAAATTACTGTAACCAAATTGGATACCGAATGCCAAGTGTTGCAGATTATACTAATGCAAATAATGATGATATTTGGACTGGAGGTATTCCCGGAAGAAATATCAATGGTTATCGCCGACAATTAAGCTATCGCGACGGTAATGGTAAGTGGATTGGCGGGCTATTTAATGAATGGGGAACCTTATTTAACAATCCTAATCACTATTTAGGTCTTGATGACTGGGAAACTGATCATCCCCAAGATTGGTATTGGGCAATTGATACATATAAAGGAAACCCAATTCGGGTCGATTTAGGGGATGGAGATTTATATTATAATGAACTAACTTATGGGCTATACAGAGCTGCTTGTGTTAAGCCGTAGTTAAATTTGTTTTATCTGTTCAGATAATAGTTTGACTCTGTAACTTTTGAAGTTACAGAGGTTATTAAAATTGTGTACTTTCTAGCAATCTTAACAATTAAAACACAACGCTTTTTATGTACAATTAGCAGATGTAGATTTATCGAAAATAAGAGATAATCATTTTTGTTAATAAATCTGGTTGTGTTTTACAAAACTTAACATAAAAGCTATTTTTTACTTTAACGTCGCATTATAATGAGTTTTGTATTATAAATACCCCCATAGTTAGTACAAAACAGACGTAGAAAATCATGTTACTTGTTTTTGTGTTTTATATTTAATGGGCGCCATATTATTTAATGTCTTGTGCGGTTTTTGAGTATTATAAATGGTGAGCCATTGTTCGATCATTCTCCTTGCTTGCTCAAGGTTGTTAAAAAGAGACAAATCTAGCACTTTTGTTCGATAAATCCGGTTAAATCGTTCAAAATCCCTAAATTGAATGTTATTACTAATATTAATTAATTCTACAAAAGTTAAAACGTTCGAAATATAACACCATATTTTCATTAGAAAATTGCCAACGCCTTAAAGTTGAATCGTTTCCATCTTCACATTTCTTTACAAAAAAATTCGACAAAAACTAGCCAACTATTTTTTCAGCGGTTATAATTTGATCGCTTTAGGGAGTTAAGCTTATTAAATAAGCGAACAGTTATAAAAATCTAAATAAAACAAAATATTACTTGACAGGTGGGACGTAATGCATTATCATTTTAGACACCAGACACCAGACACCAGACACCAGACACCAGACACCAGACACCAGACACCAGCAAACCTGCGTCTTAAATTTATCAAATAACGCCCTTAGGCGATTTTTCACACTTTCCTCTTTTATATCCTCGAAGTTATCGCTTAAATTATTATCGAAATTGTCCCGAAAAATCTTGTTGTTATTGGGACTGTTATTATTGCCATATTCATGGAGTTTAGAGGCATTAATCAGTAAACATGGTCGAGCGAATAATCATCGTAGCGATGCCATAATGTTACCGCCGTCCGAAAACCCGTGTCTAAAATATTATACAGGCGGGGATGCAAGTTCAGCTGACATATGGATATGGAATCCTGATTATTATTTTGAATCAAGCGCGCCATTGGTTTGTTATGCTCAACCTAATTTATCAAACGATTCCAGTAATAACACTGAATATAAAGATTTAGATGGTCCGGATTGGGCAAAAGGAAAAGGGTTTGTTCCACAAGATATAAACAATCCACAACGTAATTTCCCATCGACAGGAACAAATAATGTTTATTTTTATTTATTATTAGCAAACGTAACGCCCGAAGATATTATCTCAGCTAATGGCGCTAGGGTATTCCCTGAATCAGGGAGTGGAGTTAGTTTAGCTTTATCATCTGCACGAACACCAGGTTGGGGAAAAGGCTCACGAGATGTAGCTTTAAAGATAGTACTAAAAGGGCCAGTAAACAGTAGTGCTAATAAAAATTTTAGCCCCTCTACATTTAAGCTTTATTCAGATATAGCCAAAAGTAAAGTTTTGTATAGCTTTAAAATTGAAAGATGGTATATAGCCAAAGGTGCTCATATTAATGCATCTGTGCAAGATACAAAAAATTACTGTAACCAAATTGGATACCGAATGCCGAGTGTTACTGATTATACTAATGCAAATAATAATGATATTTGGACTGGAGGTATTCCCGGAAGAAATATCAATGGTTATCGCCGACAATTAAGCTATCGCGACGGTAATGGTAAGTGGATTGGCGGGCTATTTAATGAATGGGGAACTTTGTTTAATCACTCTGATCACTATTTAGGTCTTGACGACTGGGAAACTGAGCATCCTCAAGATTGGTATTGGACAATTGATACATATAAAGGAAACCCAATTCGGGTCGATTTAGGGGATGGAGATTTATATTATAATGAACCAACTTATGGGCTATACAGAGCTGCTTGTGTTAAGCCGTAGTTAAATTTGTTTTATCTGTTCAGATAATAGTTTGACTCTGTAACTTTTTGAAGTTACAGAGGTGATTACGAGTAAGTTAATTATAGAACTTATTCGCACTGTTTACAGTAATTTGTGAAAATACTGTAATGAGTAGATATAAAAAGGCAAAATTAACGCCTTATGAGTTTTTAGCGGATTGTTTTAATGATGAAGTGTAAACAACTCGATGTTTTACTATATTAAAATAACACGCAATGTGTTATTAACATTATTACATATTGCGGCTTTTTGAGATGTGATATAAAACTATTTCTAGTATATATTCTTAATTAACAATTTATTGATAATATATTTAAAAATAAAATGTTTTTACTAGGCTTAAACAAATATAATCTCCCATTTTTTAATTCTATCAGTATTTAAGATACATTATTGTATAAGCAATTAGAGCATTCTTGTAAATAACCCTAGACCCAATCCTAAGAATCGCTACAATATACGCCATTAGTCATATAGCAAATACTTTTTGCTATTTTTAATCAATTAAACGGATGATGTTTTATGGCGCAATATGTTTATACCATGAATCGAGTAGGGAAGATTGTTCCCCCTAAACGCTATATTTTAAAAGATATTTCTTTAAGTTTTTTCCCAGGAGCTAAAATTGGGGTGCTGGGTTTAAATGGGGCAGGTAAATCAACATTATTACGCATTATGGCGGGTGTTGATACCGAAATTGAAGGCGAAGCACGACCACAATCTGATATTAGGATTGGCTATTTACCGCAAGAGCCTAAGCTTGATCCTAAGCAAACCGTGCGCGAAGCGGTTGAGCAAGCCGTTGGTGATGCTAAAAAAGCACTTGCTCGACTAGATGAGGTATACGCCGCTTATGCTGATCCTGATGCCGATTTTGATAAATTAGCCAAAGAGCAAGCGGAGCTTGAGGCAATTATCCAAGCGCAAGATGCCCATAACCTTGATAATCAATTAGAGCGGGCAGCCGATGCATTACGCTTACCTGCTTGGGATGCCAAAATTGAAACATTATCTGGTGGTGAACGCCGTCGAGTGGCAATTTGTCAGTTGTTACTTGAAAGACCTGATATGTTATTAATTGACGAACCAACCAACCATTTAGATGCTGAATCGGTTGCATGGCTAGAGCGATTTTTACATGATTACGAAGGTACTGTTGTGGCCGTTACTCATGACCGTTACTTTTTAGATAATGTGGCAGGTTGGATTTTAGAACTTGACCGTGGTGAGGGTATTCCATGGGAAGGTAACTACTCATCTTGGCTTGAACAGAAAGATCAGCGTTTAGCACAAGAAGCCTCAACCGAATCGGCTCGCCGAAAATCGATTGAAAAAGAGCTTGAGTGGGTACGGCAAAATCCAAAAGGGCGTCAAGCAAAAAGTAAAGCACGTTTAGCTCGTTTTGAAGAACTAAACAGCAACGATTACCAAAAACGTAACGAAACAAACGAACTCTTTATTCCACCTGGACAACGTTTAGGTGACAAAGTAATTGAAGTCAATAACTTAACCAAATCATATGGTGATCGCGTGCTTATTGATAACCTCTCATTTAGCATTCCAAAAGGTGCGATAGTTGGTATTATCGGGCCAAATGGAGCAGGTAAATCTACGCTATTTAGAATGCTATCAGGTAAAGAACAACCCGATTCAGGAACCATTACTTTAGGTGAAACCGTGCAGTTAGCTTCGGTTGATCAGTTCCGCGATAATATGGATGATAAAAAAACGGTTTGGGATGAAATCTCAAACGGTCAAGATATTATGCGTATCGGCAATTTTGAAATTCCTAGTCGGGCTTATGTTGGTCGTTTTAACTTTAAGGGGGTTGATCAGCAAAAACGTGTTGGTGAACTTTCAGGTGGTGAAAGAGGGCGCGTACATTTAGCCAAATTATTGCAAGTGGGTGGCAATGTTTTGCTGCTTGATGAGCCGACCAATGATTTAGATGTTGAAACATTGCGTGCACTTGAAAATGCTCTGTTAGAATTTCCGGGGTGTGCATTAGTTATTTCACATGATCGCTGGTTCCTTGATCGCATTGCGACTCACATTTTGGATTATCAGGACGAAGGACATGTTGAATTCTTTGAAGGTAACTTTACTGAATACGAAGAATGGAAAAAACGTACACTCGGCGCTGAGGCATTAGAGCCTAAACGTGCTAAATATAAGCGAATCACTAAATAGGTTTAATTTTCATTTCATTCCGCCAATGTCTGTTGGCGGAATAGCGTTACTTTCCTGATATCGTTTTTCAGATAGTTTAAAGCCTATTTTTAGATGCTTTAATGATTTTGGCAAAGGTGTCAGTGAGCAAGCGTGGGATGGCAGTTATTCCCCGTGCTTTTGCATCATCACAAATAGCAATAGCGAGATCTGGCTTTGAGCTTTTATGGATGGCTTTTTGAATAATTTGATGTACAGGTAGATCGATATGCTGTGTTGTGTTGTAAGCAGCAAGTTTATAAACATGACTAAATCCATGTTTAAATAAAAAATTTTCAATATCACGAGCGGGTAAAACGGTTAAGTAGTCATTAGGATCTTTATCTTCACCGCCCAGTGATTTGACGGTATCTTCATATTTTTTACCCGCCATATCGCCATCAGTAATAACATACCAATGAATTCCCATTTTATTGGCATATTTTATCAGTGGTTTTAACCCACATTGTGCAAACTCAATTAGCTGAACGCCTTCAGAGCTCAAATGATAACCACTTTGCTTTGCTAATTCACGTAATAACCAAACTTCGGTTTCACCTTCAACTAATAGCCAACAACGAGCAAATAATGCACTAGAGCGTCGATAAAGAATATGAAACACAATACGGCGACTATCACTCATACTTAATGATGTAGCAGTAATATGTTTTGCGACAATTTTATCAGGCAAGCGAATTAATCGGTAAAGACTTTCTAATGGAAATAATGAGACTAAATCACTTGAGTTTGAGGTAATAATTTTTTGTGTAGGGAAGTTTTTTAGTAACCGAAATGCGACAGATAAAATGATGGGGTGTAGCGAACTTTCAGGCTCTTGTAAAATTAAAATCGGCATTGAACTTTGTAAAAGTGAATAATCGCCTTTAGCATCAATAATCGATCCAAAAATGCCTAAAAATACCGTCCGTAAATAATCATTATCAAAACTGTCTAATATATCATTAATTTGTTCTAAAACGTTCCAATCCTCTGCGCTTGGCGAGCTTTTTAGTGGGGATTGCTTATAATGATAGCGGTGTGTTTGATCGGCAAAGTAATATTCTAATAATGAGCGTGCAGCTTGCAGACCCCGAGCTAATTCATCTTGCGTTAATTTGGCGCAATGTGCTTTTAATTGGCAGGAAAGTTGCTCAATGTTTTTTTCAGATTGTGGCTGATTAGTAATAGGTAATTGGGCTTTATCCATAGCATTTTTAAGCGCCATAACTGGATTTAGGCTGATTAAAAGTGCAATTAACGATCTTTCATTTTCAATATTACATGGTTTGCCTTGTAAATTGAGCAATTTATGTTGTGTGATAATTTGATTGTTTTGTTTATTAGCCGAAATTTGATAAGTAATGCGATGCAGGTTATCTTGTGTTGATAGATAGGCAACAGCGCGTAATGGCTGATAATCTTTATGGTTTAACTCATTTAAATGCGATTGGCAATAAGTGACGGTAATGGTGATATTATCGACATTACCGTCGTGTTGGTCATGATAAAAATCAGAATCAACAAATTGATAAAACTTATTATTGAGTGATAACAGTTGTAAAGCGCTAATTAAACTTGATCGCCCCCAACGGTTTTCGCCTATTAGTACGCTAGAACTTGCATTGAATTTTAACGATAGCTGGCTGATACCTTTAAACCCACAAATATCAATTTGTTCAATAAACATAGCAATCCTTATTTAAAGATGGTATTTTTCGGTTCGCTTACGAATTCGCTCCGATTTTTTGTGTGCACTGTTAATTAGTGGTTGTTGTTCTTGCAAAATGGTTTTTAACGATTTATCAAAATAAACTTTTAAAAATAAAAGAATATCGCGGTTAGTCAAGCCAATTTTAGTCGACGAAAAATACAGCCCAATAAGATCTTTATCTCGCCAACGGGTTGGTACTTTATTGCGAGTTTGTGCTCGGTGCAAATCAATAACCGATAATTTAATTTGTTGTTTATTTTCAAATAAGGGTAAATCCAACAAAAAATGACACAAATAACAATCACGATGATTAACCCCCGCAGCGTGCATTTTTGCCACCATTTTCGCTAAATAAATAATTAAAGAACGCTTTAAATGATAGCTAGGTGGCTGAGTGAGCCATGGCTTGGTAAAATCTTCTAAACTAATTGTTGGATTAAGATCTTTGGTAATAATAAACGAATGGCGTGTTAGTGGATTTAAACCTTTACGGCCAAATGCTCGCCCATCCATAGTATTAACGCCAGCTTGCGCTAAACGATGAATGGCATCCCATTCTTGCTTGGCATCTAACACGGGTAGACGTAACGATATGAGGTTTTTAATAATCTCTTTAATCGTTGTACCCCGATGAATTTTAATAAAATAAGATTCACCCTCAAGCTCAAAATTTAGCGTTTTACGTTGCTTAACAGCACGATATACTTTACCCGAGATTAACTCGATTTCTGCAAAGGGATCTTTACCTGTCCATAATTGCTGAAAAGGCGATTTGAGTTTTATTTCATTCATCATCGTTACAACCTAAAATAATATCGGTGGCGCGAGTGGCTAAATCGTATAGATCAGCCGTTTTCCCGTAGTTAATCGCATTATGATGCCATGTTAATAATTGATCGTGATTAGTGATAGCATTTTTAACGGCCTGATTGAGATCCGATTGTACAAAAGGCTCAGCAAGAACCACACCAGCCTTGGCATCGTGTATGTGATAAGCATATCCCGAAACACCCGATACAATAACGGGGACACCAGCAGCTAATCCTTCGACTAAAACCATACCAGCAGCTTCTTGCCTTGCTGGATGCAATAGTAAATTAGCTGAAAATAAAATATCGGCAATGTCATCACGGCCCGCTAAAAAACGGACTTGCTGATCAATCCCCAGTTGTTTTGCTTGTTTTTGATAGGCTTCTGGTTTGTCTTGCCCTACCACTAAAAAAGTGACTTTTTGCTTTAATTCATAGGGTAAAGTCGCAATGGCGGTTAGTGAACGATCAACGCCTTTGCGTTTAAAATCCGAGCCAATTTGCACAATCACAAAACTGTGTTCATCAATTTGATTGGTTTGTCTAAATTGCTTGCCTTTAGCGATCGACTCAGCATTATATTGGCGATCTTGAGCAATGCCAGGCGGTAACAGATAAAACCTTGATAGATCAGTATGATAATATTTAACAAAGTCAGCGATTTGCTGCTTAGTTAAAAGCATCACTTTAGTTTGGCTATGTTGATTAAACACCGCATCTTCAAAGGCTAAATAGTGTTTACAGCGTTTTGATAACTTATATAAAAAGCCTTTATGGGCCACTTTATCTGCATAACAGGTATCGCCCGCAAAATAGACATCTAAGTCAGGCATTTTATTAAACCCAACTACACAATCGACGGGGTTCGCTTGCAAATGGGCTTTTACCCAATGGTAATAAGATTGATTACGATTATGGTTAGATAAGCCTTTTTTCGGAACCAAGATAATATCAAATCCAGCAGGCTTATCACCTTGCCATGCCATTACATAGATCCGAACGTGGTGGCCACGAGCTTGACAAGCCCTAGCTATTTGTAAAAAATCACGTTGCAAGCCACCAAAAGGAAAATATTTATAGATACAAAATGCTAGTTGCATGCAGGTTGCCTCAAGTTTGAAAGGGGTATTATATACTTGTTGATAAGCAAGGTGCAAAAATAGCTGATTTTAATAAAAGAAGAGCAAAAATCGGTCAGAAAAGTCATTGATTTTATTGAATTTTTTTATTTTTAATAAAATCAATAACTTCCTTTGGTTTAACCAACAAAAAATTCTCCACAAACCCTATTAATAAAATTCAAGTTACGCCTTAATCTAAATTAAAAAAGTATTTTAATTGTCGAACTATTTAGTTAATATCATTACGTTATTAAAGTATTTGATTTTTTATTTTAAAACTATCATCCTCAAACATAACGTTGCTTGAAGTAAAGCAACTAACTTCGTAAAATAAACAAAATTTTATTTCTGGTCTATCATGCAACTTCATCTAGTCGTTAATACCTTTGGTTCCGATCTTCAGCGCCGATATGGGGAAAAAATCTATAAGCTAACCTTGCATGGGGGATTTAGCTGTCCAAATCGTGATGGCACTATTGGCATGGGCGGATGCACTTTTTGTAATGTGGCTTCAATTATTGATGAATCTATTCAAGTGAAATCAATTGCTGATCAATTGGTTTCACAAGCTCATCAAATGAAAAAATCCAAGCGCTATCTTGCTTATTTTCAAGCTTATACTAGCACTTATGCTGAAGTTGCCATACTAAAAAATATGTACGAGCAAGCGCTAAATAGTACTGATATTGTTGGGCTTTGTGTTGGTACTCGCCCAGATTGTGTACCCAGTGAAGCGCTTGATTTGCTTGCCAGTTATCAAGCACAAGGTTTTGAAGTTTGGTTAGAGTTGGGCTTACAAACTGCTCACGATAAAACCTTACACGATATAAATCGTGGGCATACTTTTAACGATTATCATCAAACCGTACAAAAAGCGCGTAAACTTGGTATTAAAGTGTGCACTCACTTAATTATTGGGTTACCTAAAGAAACCAAACAAGATAACTTAATAACTCTAGATCAAGTGTTAAATAGTGGTGTTGACGGTTTAAAGTTACACCCTTTGCATATTGTGGATGGTAGCATTATGGCAAAAGCATGGCGAGCTGGGCGTCTTGACGTTTTATCATTAGATCAATATGTCGATATTGCTGGCGATATCATTAGGCAAACACCCTCCAATATTTTATATCACCGCATTTCGGCTAATGCTAGAAAACCAACCCTGCTTGCGCCAGATTGGTGTGAAAATCATTGGCAATCGATGAACGCTGTCGATCAGAATTTACGCCAGTTTGGTGCTCAAGGTAGCGCCATTGGGGATTGCTACTACTTTAAGTTCTAGTCGTTCTAGAAGCGACTAACAACTATAATAACATTAACATCATTAATAACGGCTAGTTAAAATAGAAATGGATTTAATGCATATGGAAATATTATTGACGATATCCCTTGATCCTTGCCAAAATATTGGCCATGTTTACCTTGATAAATAACTTATAAAACATGCAATACTGGACAAAACTTTACATTACGTTATACTGGTTAACGAAATTAACCAGACAATCGCTGCTTTGTTGTAGTCCTTTATTAAAGGAGACAAACAAAGGGGAGGAAAGTCCGGGCTCCATAGGGCAGAGTGCCAGGTAACGCCTGGGGGGCTTTTGCGAGAGCAAAAGTTTACGACAAGTGCAACAGAGAGCAAACCGCCGATGGCTTATTGATAAGATCAGGTAAGGGTGAAAGGGTGTGGTAAGAGCACACCGCACAATTGGTAACAGTTGTGGCATGGTAAACTCCACTCGGAGCAAGGTCAAATAGGGATTCTTTGGCGCGGCCCGCGTTGAATCCGGGTAGACTGCTTGAGCTAATACGTGAGTATTAGCCTAGAGGAATGATTGTCCACGACAGAACCCGGCTTATCGGTTAATTTCAATATTTCTTAACTTTGCTCATTAATACTATTTTTTGGTCGAATTTTTTAATTTATTTTTCTGGGCTAACCAACGTTTTAATACTAGCCAGATCGAAAAAAGCAAGCCGATTACTAATAAAAACACTGGGATCAGCATTAATAGCGACATAATTTGTTTTTCATAAGTTTTGAAAATAGGTGATAACCCAAATAGATATCCCAATGTCACAATTAAGGTAATCCATAATGTTGCACTAATCCAATTATAAATATGGAATTTTCGACTATGTAGCCCTGACAATCCTGCCATCATCGGTAACAATGTACGTACGAAAGCAATAAACCGTCCAATAAATAGAGCTTGTAATCCGTACTTATGGAATAATACTTCAGATTTATGATGGTATTTTTCAGGAATATGTGCCATCCAACCTTGTACAAGCTTAGTATTACCAAGCCACAAACCTTGTGCATAACCTAACCACGTTCCAAATGCTGCGCCAGAAATTAAAATAAGGTTGATTAAACCAAAATGGAATACATTTTGACTAATTAACACACCAGTTAGAAATAATAAACTATCACCAGGTAAAAAAGCTGCGGGTAATACGCCATTTTCTAAAAGAATAATAACAAATAACATACCATATAATGTCCATAGCACATTAGGATTTGAAAGTGTTGCTATATCCATGTTAACAAATGCTTGGTAAAGTGTAATTATTGTTTCCATTTATTTTAATATCCCATCCTCATATTGTTTTTATTGGCTAATGGTACCACCAACGGTTAAATTATTCACTTTTAATGTAGGTTGTCCGACCCCAACAGGAATGCTCTGTCCTGCTTTACCACAAACGCCAACACCAGAATCTAATTCAAGGTCATTACCAACCATTGCCACCTGTTGCATCGTTTCAATACCTGAACCAATTAGTGTTGCGCCTTTTACTGGTGTTGTTATTTTGCCTTTTTCAATCAAATAGGCTTCTGAGGTTGAAAAGACAAACTTACCAGAGGTAATATCTACCTGCCCTCCCGCAAAATTAGGGGCATATAGTCCATAATCAACACTGCTAATAATATCGTCAAAAGAAGAATTGCCAGTTAACATATAGGTATTTGTCATTCTTGGCATCGGTAAACACGCATACCCTTCACGACGTCCATTACCAGTTGAGTATGTATTCATCAATTTTGCGTTGAGTTTATCGAACATATAGCCCTTTAAAATGCCATTTTCAATAAGCACTGTTTTTTGGCTAGGCGTTCCTTCATCATCAATAGAGAGTGACCCGCGTCGATTTTCGATAGTGCCATCATCAACAATAGTACACAATTCTGAGGTAACTTGTTCACCTATTTTTCCTGAAAAAACCGAGGTGTTTTTGCGGTTAAAGTCACCTTCCAAGCCATGCCCTACCGCCTCATGTAACAATACACCAGGCCAACCAGCACCTAAAACAACGGGCATTGTTCCTGCTGGCGCTGCTTTAGCTGAAAGAGCAACAAGTGCTAGGCGTACCGCTTCTTGAGTGTAGCTATCAACATAGCTTTCTGTCGTTTTAGGGTTAATGGTTAAAAAATATTCATAACCAAATCGCCCACCACCACCGCTACTTCCTCGTTCGCGTTTACCTGATTGTTCAACTAGCACAGAAACAGATAATCGAGCCAAAGGCCGAATGTCAGCACGTAATGTACCATCAGTCGTTGCGATTAAAATATCTTCGTAGCTCCCTGTTAAACTGCATGATACTTCGATAACTCTTGGGTCAATTGAGCGTGCCAATTTGTCAACTTTTTGCAACAATGCAATTTTCTGTTCTTGAGAAAACGAATTGATTGGGTTGATTGAAGGGTATATCGGCACTGTTTGCGTAGACTTAAACGGAGTTACTACTATAGGTGTTTGTAATTTAGTTATTGAATTTGCTGCTAATACACTTTGTTCTAAACGTGCTAACGAAAGTTGATCTGTATATGCAAACCCCGTTTTTTCACCGATAATAGCCCTAACGCCAACTCCTTGATCACGGTGAAATGAGGCATTTTTTATAATACCATCTTCAAGTAACCAACTTTCATAGTAACCCGATAAGAAATACAAATCACCAAAATCAATTTGCCTTGCGCTAAGCATATCAAGCAGATGTAAAAGATCTTGTTGGTTTAGATTATTTGGATTGAGTAATCGTTCACTCACTTGATTTAGTATCATAAATTCCTTAATTTTTAAATGTGGATGCGAGCTTGTTTATAATTGATTATAGATATCCAATTATAATGGCTTTTTAGCTTTCATCACTTTTATTCTTAACGTATCGTTTTCTGAAACTCTTTTTTACAAAATAGTTTTGATTACATTAATACAACATCGTATTGTTCTTGAATATAAAGCGGTTCAACTTTCACTTCGACGCGTTTACCCACAAAGATTTCAACTTCAGCTAAAGCGTGTGATTCATCATTAGTTAACGCATTAGCTACGGCAGCTGAAGCATAAACTAAAAAATACTCCGAGTGATGCGCTTTATACACACGAACGATTTCACGCAAAATTTCGTTACAAATAGTTTCTACTGATTTGACCATGCCTCGTCCTTTGCAAGCAGGGCACTGTTCGCACAAAATATGCCCGATACTTTCGCGTGTTCGTTTGCGTGTCATTTCGACCAAACCTAAACTCGAAAATAAATTAACGGTAGTTCTTGCTCGATCTTTAGATAAAGAATCATGGAGTGATTGTAACACCCGTTCACGATGCAGATCTTCTTGCATATCAATAAAATCAATAATAATAATGCCACCTAAATTACGTAAACGCAATTGGCGAGCAATCGCAATTGTTGCCTCAATATTGGTATTAAAAATCGTTTCTTCTAAATTTCGATGACCTACAAATGCGCCAGTATTGATATCAATGGTTGTCATAGCTTCAGTTTGATCAATAATCAAATACCCGCCAGATTTCAATTTGACTTTACGATCTAATGCTCTTTGGATCTCGTTTTCGGTATCATAAAGATCGAAAATGGGAATATTACCACGATAATGCGATAATTTACTGGTCACTTCGGGCATAAATTCTTGTGTGAATTCAATTAATAAATCATATGTTAACTTTGAATCCACCAAAATCCGTTCAATTGGCGCGCCAACAAAATCACGCAACACACGTTGTGATAATGCCAATTCACCATATATTAGATTTTTGCTTACTGGGCGTGCCATCCGCTGTTGAATTTTAGCCCAAAGTCGTTTTAGAAAATTGGCATCTTGCTCTAATTCATATGCATTTGCGCCTTCTGCTGCGGTTCTAACAATAAATCCGCCTTCGTTGGTTACATATTGCTCTACAATACTTTTTAGCCTTTCGCGCTCTTGTTCGCTTTCTATGCGTTGTGAAGTGGCCACATGCGCAGAATTTGGCCCAGGCATTAATACTAAATAACGTGATGGTAAAGTTATATCGGTTGTCAGCCTAGCGCCTTTAGTGCCCAGAGGATCTTTAACTACTTGCACCATTAAATCTTGCCCTTGGCGGACAAGTTCAGAGATATCTTTTACTTGAAATTGTTCTTGTTCAGTATCAGATACACACTCAGTATGAGGCATAATATCTGATGCATGTAAAAAAGCCGCTTTTTCAAGCCCAATGTCCACAAAAGCCGCCTGCATTCCAGGTAATATACGGATTACTTTACCTTTATAGATGTTGCCAACAATACCTCGTCTAGATTCACGATCAACATGAATTTCTTGTAGTACGCCATCTTCAATATAAGCGACGCGAGTTTCAGACGGTGTTATATTCATTAATAATTCAACAGACATAAGATTCCTTTTTAATTGATAGCAAAGTTTCGTCTTATTAGCCGCAAAAATAGATAGATGACAATCCATAATAAGCCATCAATACAACTTGATAGCAAAATTAATGGTGATATCGTTATAGTATGATAGATACTGACTTGGAGTAAAAATACCAGTAAATTATAACATACTGATACCCCAAAAATAATAAACGATTGTTGCCACAAAGCTAAATTGCGTATCAATTGGAATTTAAAAACAAGTAAATAAGCAATACATGAATAAATAAAAGCATGGCTTCCCAAAATCGAGCCTGTGCATAGATCTATCAATGCTCCAAATACAAAAGCGGTTCCAATCCCAACTCGATGTGGAAGTGCAATTAACCAATAAGCAAAAATAAGGAGCAGCAAATGTGGTTTAAATATATTATATTCTGGTGACCACGGTATAATTTGCAAACATAAGCCAATAAATAACGTTATCCAAATAATCAATATTCGATTACGTTCCCTCATGTTTCACTCCTTGATTTTCCCCTAATAACAATAAATAACGTAAGCGTTTTAAATCAGCTGTTGGTGTTGCTGAAATAATAGGCGTTGAATCTGTAAGATCTAGTTTTACTGAGCTGACTATCGCAACAGGATAACCTTCAGGGAATCGTCCATCAAGCCCAGAAGTAACTAAAACATCACCTACTTTTATGTCCACGTTATTAGGCATAAATTCTAATATTAAATCATTATTACATCCGTTACCCACAGCGATCATACCAATATCATTTCTTTGCACCTGAACAGGTATTGCATGTTGATAATCGCACACTAAAATTGCACGGCTGGTTGATTGAGCCGTTTCATAAATTTGTCCAATAATGCCTTTTTCATCTACAACAGGCTGCCCAACATAAACACCATCTTGTTTGCCTTTATTGACAACAAATTGATAAACATAAGGATTGGTATCTGTAAGTAATACTTGCGCAGCCATCTTATGTTCATCATGCCTTAAAGGAGAGCCTAGCAATTCACGAAGTCTTGCATTTTCATGTTTTAAATGGTTAAGTAATAATAGATCATTCTTTTGTTGTAATAAGTTTTCATGCAATTTTGCATTTTCATCTATTAAGGCTTCTCGCGTTTTAGACATTTCATAAAGCGAATCAAACGACGACTTTGGTGCATCTGAAACATAATATAAGGGCGAAATAATGGTATCTAAATAGTAGCGAATCTCTTTAAATGGGCGATAATTGATATCTAATACAATTAGGATCAATGCAAGCGCCAGAGAAGTAAATAATTGTACACTGAGAGGCGAACGTTTAGAAAAAAGTAATTTCATTGTTCAGTACTTACCTGTTTTATACTTGAGATCTGCTTATGTTAAGATATGGTTCCGCCGACAATGTCGGCGGTAAAAAATATGAGTTGTTTACTGGCTAATTATTTCATTAATATGAATGATAATTAACAATTACTCTTCACTAAAGAGATCTCCACCATGCATGTCTACCATATCTAGCGCTCTGCCGCCCCCTCTTGCAACACATGTTAGTGGATCTTCTGCTACAACAACATGAATACCAGTTTCTGCTGATAATAATTTATCAATGTTACGCAATAAAGCACCTCCACCGGTTAAAACCATACCATGTTCTGAAATGTCAGATGCAAGCTCAGGAGGGCACTGTTCTAATGCAACTTTAACGGCACTTACAATACCACTTAGTGGTTCTTGCAACGCTTCTAAAATTTCATTAGAGTTTAAAGTAAAGCTACGCGGTACACCTTCAGCAAGGTTACGTCCACGCACTTCAATTTCAAGTACTTCATCACCAGGGTAGGCACTACCTATAAAATGTTTGATTTTTTCGGCAGTGGCTTCACCAATTAATGCACCATAATTACGGCGAACATAGTTAATAATCGCCTCATCAAATCGGTCGCCACCGATGCGTGCCGATGCCGAATAAACCACACCATTTAATGAAATGACTGCTACTTCAGTAGTTCCACCACCAATATCAACGACCATTGAACCTGTTGGTGCTGAGACTGGTAAATCTGCACCAATAGCCGCAGCCATTGGCTCTTCAATTAAATATACTTCACGGGCCCCCGCACCTAGTGCTGACTCACGAATTGCACGGCGCTCAACTTGTGTCGCGCCGACAGGAACACAAACAAGGACTCGTGGGCTTGGTCTTAAAAAACTATGGCTATGTACTTGGCGAATAAAATACTGCAACATTTTTTCAGTGACTGAAAAATCGGCAATAACACCATCTTTCATTGGTCTTATAGCTGCAATATTACCAGGCGTTCGCCCTAACATCTGTTTCGCAGCTTGTCCAACAGCGGCAACGCTTTTCGGTGTGCCGGTGCGATGATCTTGGCGTATCGCTACCACTGAAGGTTCGTTTAATACAATGCCTTGCCCTTTTACATAAATAAGTGTGTTTGCTGTACCTAAATCGATGGATAAATCATTTGAAAACAAGCCGCGAACTTTTTTGAACATAATAAAAACTCTTCCTAGAATGAATCTTGTTTAAGTATATTTTCGTGTTTAAAAGCAAACCATGGGATCAAACAATATCTATTTTCAGCTTTATCCAAGCTAAATAGAGTGTCATTTAATTCTTCTAAACCACAGCTAACCCCAATAATAACTAACGTTGGCTATTGTATCGCAATTATAAAATAATACCTAGAAAATAGTATAACATGTGTTTGTAAAGGAGATATATAATGACAAATTCTGTTTTACAGTGTATTCTTCCGCGTTAATGTTGAGTTACAACCTTGTTATTGGCGAAAGACTCTTTTTGTCAATGGCGAGGATGCAGTAAAAAATAATTGTTACTTATATCAAATAAACACGGTGTAATTCATGGATATACGCAAAATTAAAAAATTAATTGAATTAGTTGAAGAGTCAGGTATTTCTGAACTTGAAATTTCTGAAGGTGAAGAGTCGGTTCGAATTAGTCGTTCTGCTCCTACCACAAACTATTCGGCGCCAGTACAAAATATTCAAATTCCTCAACCAGCTCCTGTTGTTGTGGCTCCAACAGTTCAAGCCGAAGTTGTAACAGATGCTGTTGCAACTGATGGTACAACAATTAAATCCCCTATGGTTGGAACTTTTTATCGTACACCAAGTCCAGAATCAAAAGCTTTTGTTGAAGTTGGTCAAACAGTAAATGTTGGCGATGTGCTTTGCATCGTCGAAGCGATGAAAATGATGAACCAGATTGAATCAGAAAAAGCTGGTACAATAAAAGCCATCTTGGTTGAAAATGGTCAACCAGTTGAATTTGATCAGCCACTATTCATTATTGAATAATCTGAATTTATTATTGACTATACGATTAAGAGATTGAATATGCTTGATAAAATTCTTATTGCGAACCGTGGAGAAATAGCTCTACGTATATTACGAGCATGTAAAGAACTTGGAATTAAAACTGTCGCTGTTCATTCGACGGCAGATAAAGATTTAAAACATGTATTACTAGCAGATGAAACAGTCTGTATTGGTTCAGCTGCTTCAGTAAAAAGCTATCTTAATGTTCCTGCATTAATTTCAGCTGCAGAAGTTACTTGCGCAGCAGCTATCCATCCTGGATATGGTTTTTTATCTGAGAATGCAGATTTTGCTGAACAAGTTGAACGTTCAGGCTTTATTTTTATTGGTCCAAAACCTGATACTATTCGCCTAATGGGGGATAAAGTCTCTGCAATTCATGCGATGAAAAAAGCTGGTGTACCTTGTGTTCCTGGTTCAGATGGTCCGTTAGGTGGTGATATTGAAACCAATAAACAAATCGCTAAACAAATCGGCTATCCTGTTATCATTAAAGCCTCTGGTGGAGGCGGTGGTCGTGGTATGCGTATTGTTCGTGAAGAGAAGGATCTTGAACAATCAATTAATATGACCAAGCTAGAAGCCAAAACAGCGTTTAATAATGATATGGTTTACATGGAAAAATTTTTAGAAAATCCACGCCATATCGAAATCCAAGTCCTTTCTGATGGACAAGGTCATGCCGTTTATTTAGGTGAGCGTGATTGCTCAATGCAAAGACGCCATCAAAAGGTTGTGGAAGAAGCCCCTGCGCTTGGTATTACCCCTAAAATGCGTCAATTTATTGGTGAGCGTTGCGTTAATGCATGTATTGAGATCGGTTACCGTGGTGCTGGCACATTTGAATTCTTGTTTGAGAATGGTGAATTTTATTTCATTGAAATGAACACCCGTATTCAAGTAGAACATCCTGTTACTGAAATGGTAACTGGTGTTGACTTAATTAGGGAGCAAATTTCAATCGCCGCAGGCAAGCCTCTATCAATTAAACAAAGTGATATTGAAATTAAAGGCCACGCAATTGAATGCCGAATTAATGCCGAGGATCCAAAAACGTTTATGCCTTCACCAGGGAAAATTACCCGTTTTCATGCTCCTGGCGGTTTTGGTATTCGTTGGGAATCGCATATTTATGCTGGTTATACTGTTCCTCCTTATTATGATTCAATGATTGGTAAATTAATTGCTTATGGTGAAACCCGTGAAGTTGCTATTGCCCGTATGAAAAATGCATTAGCTGAACTGGTTATTGATGGCATTAAAACCAATATTGATCTTCATATTGATATTATGAATGATAAAGGTTTCCAAAAAGGCGGCACAAACATTCATTATTTAGAAAAGAAATTAGGCATTTATGAGTAACAAAATAATCCCTATTTATTAGGGATTATTTCTATATAAAAGAATCAATAAGGTATGGGTAAAAATAAATGAAAAATTGGAAAAGAAGTGCTGAAGAAATTTTAACATTAGGTCCTGTTATTCCCGTTATTGTTATTGAGCGTTTAGAAGATGCGGTACCACTAGCTAAAGCGCTAATTGCTGGCGGAGTAAAAGTACTTGAAGTTACATTAAGAACTGCTTGTGCAATTGATGCAATAAAGAAAATTATTCAAGAAGTGCCTGAAGCGGTGGTTGGTGCAGGAACAGTAACAAGTGTTGCGCAACTAAAACAGGTTACCGAAGCTGGCGTTCAATTTGTGATAACACCAGGTATTACTGATGCTATTTTAAAAGCGGCGGTTGAAGGTTCAGTACCTGTTATTCCTGGTATTGCAACTATTTCTGAGTTGTTAACTGCACAAGAATATGGTCTCACTGCATTAAAATTTTTCCCTGCTGAAGTCAATGGTGGCGTTGCTGCATTAAAAGCTTTTGCTGGTCCTTGCGGATATATGAAATTTTGCCCAACAGGAGGAGTAAATCCGAAAAACTACCGTGATTATCTTGCTCTTGATAATGTGCTTTGCGTGGGCGGTACTTGGTTTATTCCAACTGATGCAATTGCAAAAGGTGATTTTGCTAAAATTACCGAGATGGCTAAACAAGCCGTTGCTGATGCACAATGTTGCTGATGCACAATAATGATTGATTCCGCCGATAAAATATCGGCGACTACTCAAAACCTAACCTTCTAACTCTTATTAGCTTCTTAGTCCACGACCACTTTCAATAAGCTTCCATGCAATTACATAAAGCACAGTAACAAACAAAATTAGCATCGAGAAGGTAATTGATAACGATACGTCTGTCACTCCTAAAAATCCATAACGAAAACCGTTAATCATATAAACTATTGGGTTAACTTTGGATATCCATTGCCAAAAGGTTGGCAACATAGTAATCGAATAAAAAACGCCACCAAGGTATGTTAATGGTGTTAATACGAATGTAGGAATAATGCTTATATCGTCAAAAGTTTTGGCAAACACTGCATTTAATAAACCGGCTAATGAAAACAAAATTGAAGTTAATAGTAATGTGCAAACAACAAATAACCAAGAATGCACCTCATAACGAACAAAAAATAGTGACACTATAGTAACTAAAATACCAGTTAAAATACCTCGCATCACACCCCCTCCCACATATCCCAAAATAAGAATATGCGTTGGTACAGGTGCTACCAATAACTCTTCAATGTTATGTTGAAATTTAGCGCTAAAAAAGGATGAACAAACATTGGTATAAGAATTGGTAATGACTGACATCATGATTAATCCCGGCACAATAAATGCCATATAGCTAAATCCCCCCATGTCACCAACACGAGAGCCAATTAAATTACCAAAGATGATAAAATAAAGAGACATTGTAATAACCGGCGGAATTAGCGTTTGAACCCAAATTCTTAAAAATCGTGTCACTTCTTTACGCCAAATACTTTTTAAGGCAATCCAATATAAATTATTCATCAATGCTACCTTTTTGTTTTGTATCATTATGTAACAGATCAACAAATAGCTCTTCTAAACGATTCGCTTTATTTCGTACGCTGATCACTTTAATATTTTGCTGATTGAGTTGCTCAAATAATTGGTTTAATCCAAATTGTTTATCTACTTTCACTTCTAACATGCCCATTTCAATATCAGAATAATTATAGCCATGTAATTCAATCGGTTTAGAGGTTGGCACGTAATCAATAATAATTGTTTCAGATTGGCTTTTTGCCAGTAGATCGCGCATTGACGAGTTTGCTATCAATTGGCCTCGTTGAATAATACCAATATTACGGCATAGCATTTCAGCTTCTTCTAAATAATGAGTAGTTAAAATAATTGTGATACCTTGACGATTGATAACGCGCAAAAAATCCCACATAGAGCGACGCAGTTCAATATCAACGCCTGCGGTTGGTTCATCAAGAATCAACAATTTGGGTTCATGCACAAGCGCTCTTGCTATCATTAATCGTCTTTTCATACCGCCTGATAACATATTGGCTCGGCTATGGCGTTTATCCCATAAATCTAAAATTCGTAAATATTTTTCAGCGTGCTCTAATGCAAGTTTTCGGGGTAATCCATAATAACCACCTTGATTAGTGACTATTTGTAGAACTTCTTCAAATTGATTAAAGTTAAACTCTTGTGGCACAAGCCCTAATTGCCTTTTGGCGTTTACTATGTCGTTATCTAAGTCGTAACCAAAAATTTTCACTTTTCCCGATGTTTTAGTTACTAATGAACTGATAATACCGATAGTTGTCGATTTACCAGCACCATTTGGTCCTAATAAGGCATAAAAATCACCCGCCTGTACAGTTAAATCGATACCTTTTAATGCTTCTATACCATTTTTGTAAACTTTTTTCAGAGAGATTAACTCAAGTGCAGGAGTTGATGGCATAAATATGTCCTAAATGAATCAATTACTATTTAAGTGATATAATATCATGTTAAATGAATCGACAATATAATCAATTTATTGTAGAGAATGGTTTAATTTTATTTATACCAAAGAAATAAATTATCATTTCGATATTATGGTGCATATTATTGAATGTGGTCACTAACATAGTGAATTCAATTGTGATCTGTATGTCTAATTATTGCTTAAGGAATAAGTGTTATGTTTAAAATTGGCTTAATTTCAATATCTGACAGAGCTTCAAGGGGTGTTTACCAAGATGAAGGTATTCCATCATTAATATCATGGTTGCAAACAACACTAAAAACGCCTTTTATTACCGAAAATTATATTATTCCTGATGAGCAAACTATCATCGAACAAACATTATGCGAGCTGGTTGATAATTTACATTGCCATTTAATTTTAACTACGGGTGGAACTGGCCCTGCCATGAGAGATGTAACGCCTGATGCAACATTAGCGATCGCCGATCGGGTGATGCCAGGTTATGGTGAGCAAATGCGGCAAATCAGTTTACATTTTGTGCCAACTGCGATTTTATCTAGGCAAGTTGGTGTTATTCGTAAAAAATGCTTAATCATAAACCTACCAGGCAGACCAAAATCAATCAAAGAAACGCTTGAGGGGGTTAAAGATAATCAAGGCAATGTCATTATTAACGGTATATTTGCTAGTATCCCCTATTGTATACAACTATTAGACGGGCCTTATATCGAAACCCATGATCACATAGTCAAGTCTTTTCGCCCTAAAGATGCAATTCAGTCAAATCTTTAATTTTATGCAAATTTAACGCATAATTATGTATATGATAATTATGCGTTAGATGTATAATTTATCAATATAAATAACGGTTATTAATACTATCTAAAAAATCGTGGAGTAAGCTAGCGTGAATAGTACGCAGTTTTATTCTCGGTATTATAACTGCATGTATTAGTAGAAAAAGTAACAAGTAAAGAAACAAGGAACATTATGAAATCAACCGATCTCACTAAGACATTTAAAGAGATACTTCGCCAAGAGAAGTTTAGTTCGCAAGTAGAAATCGTCCAAGCGTTGCAAGAACAAGGTTTTGATAATATCAATCAATCCAAAGTCTCACGCATGCTTACTAAATTTGGCGCAGTGAGAACCCGTAATGCAAAATCCGAAATGGTCTATTGTTTGCCTGCAGAAATAAGTGTACCAACAACTAGTAGTCCATTAAAAAATTTAGTCCTCGATATTGATTTCAATAGTTCAATGGTGGTCATAAAAACCAGTCCAGGCGCTGCTCAACTAATTGCTCGTTTGTTAGATTCTATCGGTAAATCAGAGGGGATTTTGGGCTCAATTGCTGGCGATGATACAATTTTTAGTACACCAACCAAAGAATATGCTGTAAAAAAATTGTACCAAACCATTATTGAACTATTTGAGCGAGAATTATAGCGCTTTTAATTTCGTTATATTCAGGTCGAATAAATTTTAAAGTTTAACCTATTGACACAATTAATAAAATCGTTAATGCTATACAACGCTGATTTCGTAACAGAAGTTGCAAAAACGAAGAGGTGCATTACTCAGGTAAATCATTTTAGGAACTGGAGCCACGAATAAATGATTGAGGGGATGTAATGCCGAGGTTTGATTGCCAATCCAGAAGCAATCAAATCGACTGCAAGGGCTGAATCCCTTGGGTTGTCACCTTAACAGGTGGAGCGCTTCACGGTTTGTGCTTTTTAATTGTAAATAGGACATTCCCGCTCTAACTCTGTTAAAAATAAAAATTTTTAATATGAGGAATTCATGGAAACATCATTTGTAATTGCTAAATTTGGCGGTACTAGTGTTGCCGATTATTCAGCAATGGTAAATAGTGCCAATATTGTAATCGCTAATCCCAACGTAAAAGTTGTTGTATTATCGGCTTCTGCTGGCGTGACAAATTTACTAGTTGCATTAGCTGAAGGACGTGACGCTGAGGTGCGCACTCAACATATTGCTAAAATTCAATCAATCCAATACGGCATCTTAGAACAATTGCCAGAAAACCCTAAACTACGAAGCGAAATCGACCAAATCATTGCTAACATAGCTTCTTTGTCTGAGGCAGCTAGTTTAGCAACTTCACCGGCATTAACAGATGAGCTTGTAAGTCATGGCGAAATTATGTCATCAAAACTGTTTGTCGAAATATTAAAAGAAAAGCAAACAAATGCTATGTGGTTTGATGTACGTAAAGTTATGCGCACCGATGATAAATTTGGTAAAGCCACCCCAAAAATTGAAGATATTAAACAGCTTTGCTGTGCCCATTTAAAATCACTAAACAATCGTAGCGTCATTGTAACGCAAGGGTTTATCGGTAGTGAAAGTTCTGGCAAAACGACCACTTTAGGCCGTGGAGGAAGTGATTATACAGCAGCGTTATTAGGTGAAGCATTGAATGCCACTCAAATTGACATTTGGACTGATGTTGCAGGAATTTATACTAACGATCCGCGCATTACCCCAGCGGCTAAACGCATTGATGAAATATCTTTTGCTGAAGCAACCGAAATGGCAACGTTTGGCGCGAAGGTACTACACCCAGCAACACTAGTCCCAGCTGTGCGGAGTAATATCCCTGTTTTTGTTGGTTCAAGTAAAGCACCTCAAGAAGGAGGAACTATTGTTTACAACACTAATAGCATTACATCTAAATTACCTGTATTTAGAGCATTGGCGTTACGTCGCAAACAAACTTTGCTGACGCTAACTAGCCTAAATATGCTTCATGCACAAGGCTTTCTAGCAAATGTGTTTACAATATTAGCTAAACATAATATTTCGGTTGATTTAGTGACAACATCTGAAGTCAGTATCGCATTAACTATTGATACCACTGGTACTAATACCAACGGTAGCAGTTTGTTAACGAAAGAACTATTTGATGAACTGTCAACCGTTTGCCATGTAACAGTTGAAGAAGACTTGGCTTTAATTGCTATTATTGGAAATAATTTAACTTCAACACAGGGTATAGCCAAAGAAGTTTTTGGTGTACTAGATGATTTCATTATTAGACTTTGCTGTTATGGAGCAAGCACCCATAATCTTTGCCTTTTGGCAAAAAGCAGTGATGCAGAATCAATTATTAAAATTTTGCATAAAACAATTTTTGAACAGTAATATTAAAAGGGAGATTTAATCTCCTTTTTACTTATTCATAAATTTTAATTATAACGAATTATATAAAGATAAATTATTAATGAATTAATAATATTTTATCTACTGCACTCATATATAGGTAATTTTTTAGGTTAATCATCTATTGTTAAATTGCTTGACATTAGTTATTAATCTATTTTGAATATTGTTTTTTACTTTTAATTAATTGATTAAAGCTATTACATTAAATATTAACACCTGTTAGATTTTTTATTTAATCTGAGTAAACTAAAACTAAGTTCAATAACAAAAGGAAATTATCATGGGTATTATAAGTTGGATAATTCTAGGATTAATTGCCGGCTGGATTGCGAAGTTTTTTATGCCTTTAGGAAGTGTAGGGGTGATAAAAACGATTTTATTAGGCATTGCGGGTGCCTTAGTAGGTGGATATATTAGCACCTTCTTTGGTTGGGGTAGTGTGACAGGATTTAACTTCCCTAGTTTGTTAATTTCAGTGCTTGGGGCGATTGTGGTTATTTTTATTTATCGCCATTTAAAACAATAGTTGTTTTTATGCTAAATTGGCGGGAAACCGCCAATTTAGATAACCCTATAATTTACACTATTAGACGCTTTCTCCCTCTTATTCTAATACTGAATAACTTGAAAAGAAATTTAACGTTTCTAAATAGAAACAACAGCCGTTCTTAATTCCACTTTTATAGATTAACTATTTTAGCCTTTGTTTGAAATAATAACTAAATAATGCGCGTAAGGATTATTTTTTATCACCTAATTTAGGCTATCATTAATCAGTCTTCATTTTAATTGTCATTTTTATTAAATAAAATCTTTTAAAGTATATTTGAATTAAATGGATGATGAATAACTTAAATGTGCATGTTTGCTTACACGATTCAAATAAGTCTTCTAATCACATAAAAAACCGATTTACCATAATATTTTTCAGGTTATGGAAATAGATTCATTAATCCTTTAGCGTATTTTTCAATAAATGAACATGCTCAGTGTAACTAATTAATGATTTATTTAAGGGCAAAAATTGCTTACTATTTTAAATTTGTCTATTTTTCCTTACAAAGTTCATAATAAGTAATTTCGCCATATCTCGATTTTTGTTATATTATTTAACAAAATCCATTAAATTTAACTTGTAGATTATAATGTTAAAAATATTCAACACATTAACTAGAGAAAAGGAAACCTTTCAACCAATTACTCCAAATAAAGTCGGGCTCTATGTCTGTGGCGTCACTATTTATGATCTTTGTCATATTGGTCATGGACGCACGTTTGTGGCATTTGATGTGATCACTCGATATTTACGTTTTTTAGGTTATGATTTAACTTATGTGCGCAATATTACTGATGTTGATGACAAGATTATTAAACGTGCGCTCGAAAACGGCGAAACCTGTGATCAACTTACTAATCGAATGCTACAAGAAATGTATGCAGATTTTGATGCACTTAATATAAAACGCCCTGATTTTGAGCCTCGTGCGACGTATCACATGCCACAAATCATTCAATTAGTTGAAGAGTTAATTTTAAAAAATCATGCTTATATTGCCGATAATGGTGATGTTATGTTTTCGGTAGACAGTGATCCAAATTATGGTATTTTATCTCGCCAAAATTTAGAACAGCTTCAAGCAGGAGCGCGAGTTGATGTGGTGGAGGTTAAACGTAATCCAATGGATTTTGTATTATGGAAGATGTCAAAACCTAACGAACCAAGTTGGGATTCTCCATGGGGAAAAGGTCGTCCTGGTTGGCATATTGAATGTTCTGCGATGAACAGTTACCAATTAGGCAATTACTTTGATATTCATGGTGGTGGTTCTGATTTAATGTTCCCACATCATGAAAATGAAATTGCCCAATCAACTTGCGCACACGATGGGCAATACGTCAATTATTGGATGCATTCAGGCATGGTCATGATAGACCAAGAAAAAATGTCAAAATCACTCAATAACTTTTTCACTATTCGTGATGTATTAGCGCATTATGATGCCGAAACAGTACGTTATTTTTTACTATCTGGTCACTATCGAAGCCAATTAAACTATAGTGAAGAAAATCTAAAACAAGCAAGAGTAGCACTAGAGCGGCTATATACTGCATTACGAGACACCGATCCTGCTCATTCGCGCACAACACCTGATAGTAACTATTACCGCCAATTTTGTGACGCAATGAATGATGATTTTAATACACCTGAAGCTTATTCAACTCTTTTTGACCTTGCTCGCGAAATCAATAAAGCTAAAGCAGATAATAATATGCTACTCGCTAATGAATTAGCTGCTGAATTACGTTATTTATCATCAGTGCTGGGGCTATTGGAACAAGATCCTGTAAAGTTTTTACAAGGTGACAATCAAGAGGATGCTGATAGTGCATTAATTGAAGCATTAATTAAACAACGCAACGATGCAAGAGCGAGCAAGAATTGGGTGCAAGCAGATGAAGCCCGAGACAAATTAAATGCGATGAACATTGTTCTTGAAGATGGTGCAAATGGTACTACTTGGCGCAAAAAAAATTAATCGGTTAATTTTTTGTTATTACAATCAGCCGTTCTTAAAAAACACCCACATATTAGTGGGTGTTTTTTATCAGTTATCACAACTTTTTATCTATCGACGTTAAAATGCCGCGTAAAATATTTAACTCTTGTTGTTCAATACGCGCTCGAGTAAATAATCGACGCAAACGTCCCATAATTTGCCCTGGATGATTGGCATTGATAAAACCTGTCTGTAATAAAGTTTGTTCTAAATGCTGGTAAAAACGCTCTATATCAGCATCTACCGGAAACTCTGAGTTTATATTGCCGTTGCCTTTTAATTCAGAACGCTGATCGTCAAGATTTAGCATTGACATGCGAATTTCGTAGCACAAAACTTGTACTGACATTGCTAAATTTAGAGAACTATAATCAGGATTAGCAGGAATGCCAACATGGTAATGGCACTTTTGCAATTCTTCATTGGTTAAACCAACTCGCTCACGCCCAAACACTAAAGCAACTTTAGAACGAGTATTGGTTGTTTCTTGAATAATTTTATCACTACACTCTTTCGGCGTTAAATGAGGCCATTGTAAACTACGAGAACGTGCGCTAGTGCCAATCACTAAAGTACAATCGGCAATTGCTTGTTCAAGCGACGCAAAGAGTTGTGCATTTTTAATAATATCACTAGCTCCTGCCGCTAACGAAATCGATTGAGAATCAGGTTTGATGGTTGGGTTGACTAAACAAAGGCTAGTTAATCCCATTGTTTTCATTGCTCTTGCCACAGAACCCATGTTGCCTGTATGCGATGTTTCGACTAAAACAATTTTTACATTATCTAAATAATTCACATCATCCTCATTAAAATATTAATCAATCATAACTAAAAAATGCATAAAATAAGTATATACTAAAATGGCATTAAGGTGCAGAATATAGGTGATTACTGATACGATTAGATATTAATAAAATTGTTTTCCATTATAAAAATAATAAAAAAACAAACATGTGATTAACTGCTATTAATAGTAAATTAGCATAAAATGTAAAATTGAATTTTTTAGACAACAATCACAAAATAGGATTAATAATAAAGATTATATTGACGAGCCAAATATAATTTGGCACTGTATAATCATGAAAATGGCTCAAATCAATAACGGCATTAACCATCGTCTGAAAAAACAAGGAGATTAATTATGGCGTTAAATATTACCAGTAAACAAATGGATATTACTCCTGCTATGCGTAGTTATTTAGAAGAAAAATATACTAAATTGGACAAATGGCGAGCACAATTAATAAATCCTCATTTTATTTTATGCAAAGAGCCAGACGGCTTTGTCGTTGATGCAACCATTATCACAAAAGGCACACCATTAGTGGCTTCAGCTAAACATATTGATATGTATGCAGCGATTAATGACCTTATTGAAAAGCTTGAAAAACAGCTTAATAAACTGCAACATAGAGGTGAAGCACGCCGAGCGACAAGCAGTATAAAAGATACTGTATTAGAAGAAATTTGATTTATTTTTTCGATGCAATAAAAAGGCACTTCGATAGTGCCTTTATTTTTTTGCTTGTTATAATACAACCTATCTTTTTTTTAATATCATTATAAAAATGACTACAAATCCTTTGTTACCTTTACGCGATAAAATTAATGAACTTGATAAGATGTTGTTAGAGCTTATTGCTAAACGGCGTAATCTTTCAACACAAGTTATTCACACAAAAATTGGAGCAAATATTCCTGTTCGCGATATAGAGCGTGAGCGTTCACTTATTATTTCATTAATTAATCAAGGGAAAAACTATCATCTTGATGATGTGTTTATTAAACGTTTATATCAATTAATTATTGAAGACTCAGTCCTATTACAACAAAAAATTTTACAAGAAAAACTGAATGACGATATTATCGCCACAGCCAAAGTTGCTTTTTTAGGACCTAAGGGGTCTTATTCACATTCAGCAACACGCCGTTATGCAAGTACTCACTTAGATCAGATGATCGAATCTAGTTGCACTTCATTCAAAGATGTATTTGAGAAGGTTGAAAAGGGCGAAGTCGACTATGGAATTTTGCCGATAGAAAATTCTAGCTCTGGTTCAATTAACGAAGTTTATGACTTATTACAAAAAACCAACTTGCATATTATTGGCGAACTTTCATTACCTATTGATCATTGTGTGCTTGCCATGCCGAATTCGCAATTAGAGCAAATCGACACTATTTATAGCCACCCACAACCCTTCCAGCAATGTAGTAATTTCTTAGAAAGTCACCCTCATTGGAAGATTGTATATTGTGATAGTACTTCATCAGCAATGGAAACCGTTGCTAAATTGAATAAGCCGAATGTTGCCGCAATGGGGAATAAGGATGGTGGCGAATTATATGGATTACAAGTTCTTGAACATAACTTTGCTAATCAAAAAGAGAACATAACGCGTTTTATCGTGCTTGCAAGACAACCAATTGCTGTTTCAGATCAAATTCCTGCTAAAACCACTATTTTAATGAAAACAGGCCAACAAGCTGGTGCTTTAGTTGATGCGTTATTAGTATTACGCAATCATAATATCATCATGACTAAGCTTGAATCTCGTCCAATTCATGGTACACCATGGGAAGAAATGTTTTATATTGATTTACATGGCAACATTCATTCTTATGAAATGCAAACAGCGCTTAAAGAGCTAGCTTCAATGACACTATATACCAAAGTGCTCGGATGCTATCCAAGTGATTCTATTGTTTCTATAATGTAATCATTATGACAATGCAACACTTTTCACAAGCGGTGCTTAACTGGTATGAGAAGTATGGTAGAAAATCATTACCATGGCAACTCGAAAAAAGCGCCTATCATGTTTGGTTATCAGAAGTGATGTTGCAACAAACACAAGTTGCAACGGTGATTCCTTACTTTAACCGATTTATTAAGCAATTTCCTAAGATAACAGACCTAGCACAAGCACCACTTGATGATGTATTACATCTTTGGACTGGGCTTGGTTACTATGCAAGAGCGCGCAATTTACATAAGGCAGCACAAACAATTGCGGAAAAATTTAATGGCTCATTTCCAACACAATTTGATGATGTGGTGGCGCTGTCAGGTGTGGGGCGTTCAACTGCTGGCGCTATTTTATCTCTTTCGCAAAACCAGCATTACCCCATTTTAGATGGTAATGTAAAACGTGTGCTCACTCGATATTTTGCTGTTGAAGGCTGGCCAGGTATTAAAAAGATTGAAAATAAGCTCTGGGAATTAAGCGAGCGAGTGACACCTAAGCAAGATGTTGCAAAGTTTAATCAAGCCATGATGGATATAGGTGCAACGGTTTGTACTCGCAGTAAACCTAAGTGTACTTTATGTCCTTTACATGGTAATTGCTTAGCTTATAAGACAGAAAGTTGGCAACAATACCCAACCAAAAAAATTAAAAGCACCATTACTGCAAAGACAGCCTATTTTTTAATGCTAGAATATAATAATACGATTTGGCTTGAAAAAAGACCTCCGTCTGGCATATGGGGAGGATTATACTGTTTGCCTCAGTTTGCAAGCCAACAAGCATTAACTGACTGGTTAAAAAAACAAGGTATTGAAACCACAAAACCCAAGCAACTTATTGCATTTCGCCATACATTTAGCCACTTTCACTTAGATATTGTTCCAATTTATTGTGTAATTACTAAACATACAAAATGTTGGGAACAACCTTGCGGTTATTGGTATAACCTAAAATCCGACAATGCAAAAATAGGGCTTGCAACACCTGTTTATAACTTATTAAAACAAACGTCTTGTTAACGTTTGTTTATCAATACTCATGCTATTTTTAGGATATAATCACTGATTATTTTTAATTCTATTTAATTATGCAAAACAAACAACATCAAGGCTTATCTGGCTACTTAGTCTTTTTAATGGCATTTGCTATTGGTATTACAATTGCTAGCAATTATTACGCTCAACCGCTATTACATTCAATTACAAATAATCTACATATAAAAGTAGAACATGCTGGAGCAATCATTATGGCTGCACAATTTAGTTATGCCATAGGCTTGCTATTTATTACACCTCTTGGTGATAAGGTAGAGCGTAAGCGGTTAATTATTATTTTAATGATATTATCCACTTGTGGACTTATGGTAAGCGCATTATCTCAAAATATATGGATGCTTATCATCGGTACCGCAATGACAGGCTTATTTTCAACGGTTGCTCAAGTTTTAATACCCTTTGCGGCAACGCTCTCAAGTCCAGATCATCGGGGTAAAGTTGTTGGTACTTTAATGAGCGGTATGTTACTAGGTATTTTATTGGGAAGAACTTTTGCTGGCGCTATATCCTCAATTGCGGATTGGCATGGCGTATATTGGATTGCAACAGGTGTTATGATTATTGTGACACTACTACTTTCGATTTCACTACCAAAATATAGTAATACCATTAATATTAATTATTTTCAGCTTTTATGCTCAATTGGTTCATTATATAAACAAGAACCGATATTAAGAATTCGTTCATTATTAGCTATTATCTCATTTTCACTATTTTCATTATTATGGACACCACTTGCCTTTTTGTTAACTAATACACCATATCACTATTCTGATTTTATGATTGGTTTATTTGGATTAGCGGGAGCTGCAGGCGCGATGGGATCGCCAATAGTTGGAAAACTGTCAGACAAAGGCAAAGGTTATATTGCAACAACCATTGGATTAAGCTTATTACTATTATCTTGGCTACCACTTTCATTCGCTCAATATTCAATTACTGCTTTAATTCTAGGTGTGGTTTTATTAGATTTTGCCGTACAAGTTACCCATGTTTCTAATATGAATGCTATTTATCAAATCAGACCAGAAGCACGTAGCCGAATGAACACGGGTTATATGGTATGTTATTTTATTGGTGGAATGCTAGGCTCTGCTGGATCGACTTATTTGTTTAGCCATTACGGATGGAAAGCGATAATTATTGCAAGCACTTCCTTGGCAATATTAGGCATTACTAGTTGGCTTTTTTATATTAAAACTCATCAAAAATCTTAAAGTTATTAACAAAAGTAAATGGTTTATTATCTGTGTTACCTCCCGAGGGTTAATACTTAATTCATATAAAAATCATGTGGCTTATTTTAGTGTTTTATATTCAATGGGTGTTATGTTTAATACTTTGTAAAAGATATCCAGAAGTCTATAGCGGTTAATCATAAAAATGACTTGTTACATAACATCGATGTTGCGAATAATAAAAAACATGGCTAATTTGCTTTCCAGAACGGAGGCCTGTGTGGCTATTTACCAAAAATATTTGATGAAATGACAGTTAGAAAAATTATTGAAAAATCTAAGCATTAAATAAAAAACAAGATATACATAAAAGCAAATCGTAATTTTAGATAAGGATATAAAAATGACTATATTTGAACAACAATATCGTAACTAATTATCATCGCTTAATGTACAATAGTTTATTTAGCTCAAGTATGAGCTAATCGCTGGTGATGTAGATTGGATTATATTTAGTTAACATCTGCATAATGTGCGTCTTATTAGATTTCATCTGTTCCTATATCCTATTTTATATTAAGATGTTATCAAGCTGTTTTAAAATAATATGATTAATTCTTGTAGCAAAACCACAAGAATTATTAAAAGATAGCGATTAAATACGCATAGCATATTTGATAATTTGTTTTTTTATTGGAGAACAACAATCAATAGTATTCATTCCTACTGTTCTTATCATCTTTTTAAGCAAGTTATCACCATTAAACATATCTTGAATTGTTTGCATTGCTGCTAACATCACTAAAGTATCTTTACGGCGAGTAAACTGAAATGGTTTTAAATTGCAAACTAAACCAATATCTTTTTGTTCATCGATTAATGTTTTAATTGTTGAGACTAATAATGCAGAATCTTGAAACCCTAAATTTACACCTTGCCCAGCTAAAGGATGAATGGTATGAGCCGCATCACCAATTAAGACAAGCCGATGTTGAATAAATTGTTTTGCAATGCGGGCTTTTAATGGAAATACCATACGAGGGTTAATTAACTGACATTGACCGACTTTATCGCCAGTTAACCGAAATAACTTATCAGAAAACTCTGATTCAGATAGAGAAGCTAAACTAGTCGCATTATCTGGTTTTGTTGACCAAACCAAACAACTTTTGTTGGCCTGCCACAGGGGCAGAAAAGCCACAATACCATTTGGATAAAAAATCTGCCTTGCACAAGATTGGTGAGGGTACTCGGTTTCAACCGTTGTAATAACAGCATGATGCAGATAATCACGTTCAAAAACAGGAATATTTTTGCATCGACGTACCCAAGAATGAGCGCCATCTGCACCAATTAGTAATTTAGTTTGTAAGATAGCTTTATTAGCAAGTGTCAAAAAAGCAAAATCATCATTAAATGCACAATCAATTGCCTCGCAATTATAAATATTAATATTGCTACAATTTAAAGCATATTGGTAAAGGTGATGAGAGATAATATTATTTTCGATTATATAGCCAAGATTAGAATACCCATAATCTTTGGCATGAGCAGATAAATGAGCTTGGCCATTTTTTTCCCATACACCTATTTCAGTAAACTCTTGTACACGTTTACTTGCACACAAATCATTCCATATACCTATTTGCGAAAAGTAATGTTGACTTGCGCCATTAATAGCTGAGGCTCTAATGCCTATTTCATTCTGTGAGAAAGATTGGTGCTGGTGAATTTTAGTATCTATAATCGCTATTTTTAGCGCGTATTGGCTAAGTGCGCAAGCAGTTGCTAAACCAACTAATCCGCCCCCTACAATTGCTACATCAAATTGAATATTCATACCTAGAAGCAAAACTATTTGTTATCTAACTTATCATCATTTTGGGTTTCAATATCATCATCATTCATTGCTTTCTTGAAGCCTTTTAATGCTGAACCAAGATCAGAACCTAAATTACGCAACTTTTTAGTGCCAAATAATAAAATAACGACAGCAAGAAACACTAAAAGGTGTGGAATACTAAAAGACATAATCAAATCCTCTTAATAAATATAACGCTCTATTTAGGGTAGACTTTAGAACATATTTTATGGAGTGATCATTATACTCTTTTTATGAAGGGATTTCATAAATAGTTCAAGAATAAAAAAAGACCTGTATAAAACTATACAGGCCAACATGAAATATAAGGAATATAAGGAAAGAAAACAATGAAAAATCCTTACCCTGCTTATTATCCATTTTTTTTCGCTTTAGTCAATCGTTTTTATTTGTTATTGGCTTGTTTGGTTATTATGTGAGTTTTGATTTAAATTTTTAAAAAACAATTAGTTAATGATTTTGATTGCTACTATTAAATTTTGATTAATGTCAATTTTAAATAAAAAAAGTATAAATAATCATAAAAAATACTTTTTTCGCAGAAAAAAACAAATAAACAAACAAAAAACAAAGAATAATTATTTTCTTCAACTGTTTTTACCAATACATTAAAAAACGAGAAATACAAAAATATAAATTTTAAAAAAACGAAAAAGTGAAAAAAATAAAATTAATTTAATCGGTTATTCCAAATAATAGGTATATACAAAACTATAAAAAAATGCACTATAATTAATAAACTAGTGATAGATATAATGGATTAAAGATGAATACAATTAAAAATAATAATGTTAAAACTTTTAAAGATAGATTGCTCAGCTCTATGCAAGGTTTATCTGTTTCAGCCTTCGCTAAAAAATGCGATATGTCCGAAACGGTAATTCGAGACTACTTATCTGGCAAAACTTACCCTTCACTGACACGTTTGGAAGTCATCGCTGAAAAATGTAATGTTTCTTTTAATTGGCTTGCTACTGGTCATAAACTAGAGTTTGTAGATTCTAAAAATAGCGATGAAGATATCTATAGCGAAAATATTTATCGCATTCCTGTTTATAATAAACAACTACCAACAAAAGAGGAAGCACAAAAAGAACGTTTTGTAAGAGAAACCCCTCCATTGATGAATTATCCTATCATTGAGGGCTGGGCTAAGCACCGTGGCTTAGATGCTAAAAAATTAATTATATACTGGGCCAAAGGCGATTTAATGTCACCAGAAATCGAAAACAATAATGGACTAATTCTTAACACTGAAATAACAGGTATTGTTGATGGTGCAATTTATCTAATTGAATACGAAGATATTACCTTTTTAAGAAAGGTTCGTTTAACACTTAATGGTTGGTTATTAATTTGTAATAATAGCCAGAATCCAACCATTGAAGTTCCCAAGTCAGATTTTCATAAATATCATATTGTAGGCCGTGTTGTTCTTCTTATTAAAGACATATTTTAATACCTTTAATAGCTATATATTAACTTTCAATATATAATTGGAAGTTAGAGGGAATATTAGATATTTTGTTCCCTCATTGATTTCTTCTATATTGATAAACCCATTAATAGCAATCAGATAGCTAAATGATATTAATTGGAAATTCCAGATAAATTGAGATTCAAAGGCAACATATGCCTATTTGCACTACCTCTATTTTTTTATATTATTAATAGTAGTATTAATAAAAAACGCTATGATGAATCAGGTCTAATATGTATCAATTTTTTGAAAAATTGGTGTCATCTTATCCAAAAGATGAACCTCAACCTATGGCTAGAAACTTTTTTAGTTTCATATGGCAATCAGCGAAAGGGACTCGCTTATTTCTGTTGCTATTAATTATTTTTAGCGCATTAGGCGGTGCTTTTGAAGCTTTTTTATATGCTGCCCTTGGTAAAGTTATTGATTGGCTTTCAGTTGTTGAACCTAGCAAATTTTGGCAACAAGAAAAAACAACATTAGCGCTGTTAGCCCTAATCATTATAGGAAGTACCATTATTATTGGGCTACAAACGATTATTAAACATCAGTGCCTAGCTGGAAATTTTCCAATGCGATTGCGGTGGAACCTGCATCGGTTAGTGCTTAATCAAAGTATGCGTTTTTTTCAAGATGAATTTGCTGGAAGAATATCGGCAAAAGTCATGCAAACGGCACTCGCAGTTCGTGATACTTGTTTTTTAGTGGCAGATATTTTTATCTATGTTCTTATTTCGTTTATTACTATGGCTACAATCATCGGGCAATTAGATCTTTTGTTATTAGTGCCATTTATGATCTGGTGTCTAATTTATGGCATTGCTATGTATTATTTTATTCCTCGTTTAAGTAAAGTAGCAAGTGCACAAGCGGACGCTCGTTCGACAATGACTGGGCGAGTCACCGATGCTTATACCAACATTATAACAGTAAAACTATTTTCTCATGCAGGTAATGAGGCAAAATACGCTCAAGAATCGATGAATGAGTTTTTAGTTACTGTTAATAAACAAATGCGGCTAGTCAGTAGTTTTGAAATAGTAAATCATTTATTGTCCATTTCCTTAGTGCTAAGCACAACAGGTGTTGCCTTGTGGCTATGGACAAATCAATTAATTGGTATTGGCGCAATTGCCACAGCAACAGCAGTAGCACTTCGATTAAATGGTTTTTCACACTGGATTATGTGGGAAATAGCAGCGCTATTTGAAAATATTGGTGTAGTAAAAGATGGCATTAATACGTTTTCTGTCGCTAAAGCAGTGATTGATCAACCAAATGCGCCTAAGCTTAATGTAACTCAAGGTAAAATTGAGTTTAAACATATTTATTTTAGTTATGATGAGAAAAAACGTAGCTCAGTAATTGAGAATTTAGACCTAACGATAAAACCAGGCGAAAAAATTGGTTTAGTTGGCCGATCAGGAGCAGGAAAGTCAACGCTTATTAATTTATTACTCCGTTTTTATGATTTACAAAGTGGTGAAATTGTTATTGACGGTCAGGATATTACCACTGTTACTCAAGAAAGCCTGCGCGCTCAAATTGGCATGGTAACACAAGATACCTCGTTGTTACATCGCTCAGTAAGAGAAAACTTACTTTATGGTAACAATAATGCTTCAGAAGAAGAAATGATAAAAGCCGCACAAAAAGCTCATGCAGATAACTTTATTCAAACATTAGTTGATGCAAAAGGTAAAACAGGATATGACGCATTTGTAGGTGAACGAGGTATAAAATTATCTGGTGGTCAAAGACAACGCATTGCAATTGCTCGGGTCATTCTTAAAAATGCGCCTATTTTATTGTTAGATGAAGCAACAAGCGCACTGGATTCCGAAATTGAGCAAGCAATTCAGGAAAGCTTATATACGTTAATGGAAGGTAAGACCGTTATTGCTATTGCCCACCGTTTATCAACCATTGCTGCAATGGATAGGTTAGTTGTACTTGATCAAGGTAAAATTATTGAGCAAGGCACACACCAAGAATTACTCATAAAAAATGGGTTATATGCACAGCTGTGGAAACATCAAAGCGGTGGATTTTTAGGGGATAATATTTAATTTTATACATTTTTATTAGTAAATAAGGACATTAAACTTATAATGTCCTTATCACTGCTTAATTAATAAATTTTTTGTAAAATTCTGATTCAAAACGCATAATTGCACTATTTTTTGATTCGTTTTTATTATCCGCTTGATAACCAGATAATAATTGTACGAAAGCTACATATTTACCATCAGGTTTTTGGATAAATCCAGCTAAATTATAGCAACCTTGAATATAACCAGTTTTAGCACGTATTGTCTCTTTAAACGGTGTCTGATTAAAGCTTTTACGGTTTTTTAATGTACCATCAATACCTGCAATAGGTAACATTTCAATAATTTTTAGCTGAGAATCATTAGCTGAAATATATTGTAAAATTTCCATTAATTTATCAGCGCTTACCAAGTTTAACCTAGACAAACCCGAACCATCAGCAATCACTAAATTTTCTAAATTTATACCTGCTTTTTTGCGTAAAATTTGTCTAACTGCATCGCCACCATTACGCCATGTGCCTTGTACATTATAGTAATGTGCGCCTAAGGTTCTAAAAATAGCATCTGCATATAGATTATTTGACTTTTTAAGCATGACAGTTAATAGTTCTGAAAGTGGTGCTGATTGGCTAGAGGCGAGTAAGGTCAATTGAGCATTATTCTTTTCTTTGCGTTGAAGTAGCGATCCTGTATAAGTTATCTTTTGTTGCTTAAGTTCATTTTTTAAAATAGATGAAAAATATTCAACCCCATCAATTACTGCAAATTTTAATGGTGTTTTATCTGAGCTTGCAGCAATACATCCTGATAAATGATAACGATTTTTGTCTAAATAGCTAACATCCAACTCACAATACCTATCATTGGGATCTTTACTGTTTTTTGCAATGGTTTTTACATCAGCTGTTACAGTAACTGGAATATTAGTAGGTTTAGATATTGAGGCTTTTTCACCTACTTTATTTGGTGTCACAGTTGCATAAAAACAATTATCATCAATAATTGCTGCAGATGGTGGGGCATTATAGCAAGCCGTTAAATTATTCCATGACCACCCCGCAGCTTTGTCATGGCTTGTAAATATCGAAGTATCTAAAATTATATTTCCTGCTATTTTTTCAATACCTTTTTGGCGCATTTCAGCAATCATTGTTTTTAATTTGGCTCGCGTAAAAGTGGGATCTCCGCTAAGTTGAATAATAAGATCACCATTTAATTGTTTATTACTAATAACGCCATTAGTTTGCAGGCGTGTTGTAAATCGGAAATTTCGACCTAATTCCAACTCAGCAGCTAATGCGGTTATCACTTTTTGAGTGCTGGCTGGGTGTTTGAATTGATCGCTTTTATATTTTGCTAATGTCTTAGGGCTTCTTCCTACAGATTGAACCAGAATAGACAAATCGCTTCCTTTAGGTAAAGATGATATATAAGGCTCTACTGGTTGCGCATGTAATAGTCCTGAAAAAAAAGGAAGAAGAAAGAAAATTATTACCCTGAATTTTGCCATGAATGCTTGCTCAAAATGTTATTAAATTAAAACAGTTAAATGTGACTTGCAAATATAACTTTTTTTGATTTAGCTAGCAATATATACTCAACCACTTTTATAATTATGTGCTATCGAATAATTTAACATAGCCAAAAGAAAAGTTAACTTCATATAGCTTTTAATACTAGGTAATATAACTATGATTCAAAATTCATTAGGTTTTCCAATAGAAACAATATTAGTATTTGTTGGGCTAGCCGTGACTGCAATTATTATTGATTTATACGCTCACCATAACGATAAACCAATCAGCTTAAAAAATGCTATTATTTGGTCGCTATTTTGGATAGCGGTTGCATTAGGATTTGCACTATTTTTATACATTCACCATGGCAGCACTATAGCCAGCTTATTTATTACAGGTTATGTTCTTGAAAAAGCCTTATCGGTCGATAATCTGTTTGTCATTATGGCTATTTTTTCATGGTTTGCTGTACCAAATAACTATCGCCATCGCTTACTTTATTGGGGGGTTATTGGTGCTATTATATTTCGCGCCATATTTGTCGTAATTGGCACAGGTTTGTTGTATTTAGGTCCTTGGATGGAGTTGGTGTTTTCAATATTGGTTGCTTGCACGGGAATAATGATGTTGAAAAATCAAGATAATGCCGAAAATATTAAAGATTATTCAAATCACTTTGCTTTTCGTATTGCCAAACGTATTTTTCCAACTTACCCAAAAATTGTCGGCCACAGTTTTTTATTGTCACAAAAACAGCTTGATATAGAGCTTGCAAAAGCTGAAAACAATAACTTAGTTGATAAAATACCTAAAAGTCTTTTTTATGCTACACCACTATTTTTATGTATTGTTGTAATTGAATTAAGTGACGTTATGTTTGCTTTTGATTCAGTTCCTGCAGTAATTGCCGTGAGCCAAGAACCATTAATTGTCTATAGCGCCATGATCTTCGCTATTTTAGGTCTTAGAACGATGTACTTTATTTTACAAGCCATGCAACAGTATTTAGTCCATCTTAGTAAGGCGGTGATTTGCTTACTTTTTTTTATTGCAGGGAAACTAGCTTTAAATGCAAGTAATCATTTATTTGGGTGTGGTATAGATATAGATCCAACCACAAGTCTTTATGTCATTTTAGGCATCTTAACTTTGGGTATTATTGCTAGTATTATTTGGCCGGTAAAAAATAAAGATCAATAATTACAAAAATAAAAAGGCAGGATCACTCGCCTTTTTATTTTTAGATTTATCTGCGTTTTAAAGAGCGAATGTAATAACTCACAGCTAAAATAATAAACCAAATCGGAGTGGCCACTAGTGCTTGGCGAGTATCGGCTTCAAAAGTAAGCAATACAATCATAAAAACAAAAAAAGCTAAACAAACACCACTCATAAAAATACCACCAGGCATTTTAAATTTAGATTGTTCATGCAATTTTATTTTTTTACGACGATAAGCAATATAAGAAATAAGAATCATTGACCAAATAAACATAAATAAAATAGCTGAAATGGTGGTTACTATAGTAAAAGCTTCCATGACATTAGGTACTAAATAAATCAAAACTACGCCACCAAATAAGCAAGCACATGAAAACAGTAAACCATTAGCGGGTACCGAGCGAGTTGATAATTTACCAAAAGGCTCAGGAGCATCTTGTTTTTTAGCTAGCCCAAATAGCATTCTGCTTGTAGAGTAAATACCGCTATTAGCGGAAGATGCTGCTGATGTTAATACGACAAAATTAATGATACTTGCAGCTGCTGGTAAACCAATTAATGTAAATAATTCAACAAATGGACTTTTATTTGGAGAAATTAACGTCCATGGTGTAACGCTCATAATGATGATTAAAGCAAAAACATAGAAAAATATGATTCGGACAGGTACAGAGTTAATAGCTCGTGGCAAATTCTTGTTTGGGTCAACTGTTTCTGCTGCTGTTGTACCCACTAACTCGATCCCTACAAAAGCAAAGATTGCAATTTGAAAACCAGCAAAAAAACCCATAATTCCATTTGGGAAAAATCCACCATATTCCCATAAATTTGAAAATGTAGCTATGCTATTAGTTTGTTCAGAATGGAAAGAGGTTAAAATAAGCACTATTCCAATACCAATCAAGGCTAAAATAGCAATAATTTTGATCATTGAAAACCAGAATTCTGTCTCACCAAACATTTTTACTGTTAATAGGTTTAAGGTTAATAGTAAGGTAACTGTTAATAACATTGGTATCCAAGATTGCAGTTCGGGAAACCAATATTGAGCATAACCAGCAATTGCAATAACATCTGCAATTCCTGTAACTACCCAACAAAACCAATAAGTCCAACCAGTGAAAAATCCTGCCCAAGGCCCTAAAAGGTCGTTAGAGAAATCACTAAAAGATTTATACTTTAAATTAGAAAGCAGAATTTCTCCCATCGCTCGCATAACAAAAAATAGAACAAATCCAATAACCATATAGACAAAAATAATAGACGGCCCTGCAAGGCTAATTGTCTTTCCTGAGCCCATAAATAAGCCGGTACCTATAGCACCACTAATTGCAATTAATTGAATATGGCGGTTAGAAAGGTTCCGTTTTAGATCATGCTTTGAGGAAGCGCTCATCGCTATTTTCCTTTTATTTGCTCAATTTCTTAATTTAATAAAGAATATAGGACTATAAAGTCTATAGAATAAAATCGCAAGTTGAATTTTTATGAAAACTTTTTATGACTACACCATAATTATTGGTAGTTTCTTATAATAGAATTGTGTAGCATAACTAACAATGATACTTAACTTATTATAATAATCTATCAAGATGAAAGAAAAGAAACGTCGCTATTATCGTTTTTATGTTTTATGTACTTTATGCTCTTTATTTATTTTATCTCTTCTAACTAGTAGCCAAAGCAATGTAAATAAACCTGTCAAACAAGGTCAACAATATAAAGATGGCAACCTCTTTTTTCCGTTTAACGTAAGCTATCCACAATTAGCTATTCCAGTAAATATTTCAGACTACATGATTCAAATTGCCAAAATCAAGTCGTCATCGCCCTCTTTGTATCTTAAAAATGAACATATCTATAAAGCGATAGATGATTGGATTAATCGTTCCTTAGGAACTGACGAATTTAGCAAAGTTGGGCTTAAAAGTTATGAAATGTCGGGGCAAGATGGGTATGGAAATGTCCATATGACAGGTTATTATACTCCAATCATTAAAGCAAGACATGAGCTAACTACAGATTTTAAATATCCTATTTATAAAATGCCCGTTAGTGAAGAAAAACAATTACCAAATCGAGAGCAAATTTATAATGGTATTCTTGCCAATAAAGGTCTTGAAATAGCATACAGTAATTCTTTGATAGATAATTTCATTATGGAAGTGCAAGGTAGTGCCTATGTTGATTTTGAAGATGATTTACCTTTAGTTTTCTTTAGTTATGGTGGTAAAAATGGACATGGTTATTCAAGTATTGGCCGATTGCTAGTAGAACAAGGTGAAATCGAAAAAGAAAGAATGTCGATACAGGCTATCAAAGATTGGGCTAAGAATAAAAATGAGGAAAAAATTAAAGAATTATTGGTTCAAAACCATTCATTCGTTTTTTTTGAACCCAAATATAATACCGAAGTAAAAGGGGCCGCTAATGTTCCCTTAATTGCCAATGCTTCTATCGCCTCTGATAAATCATTAATACCAATGGGTTCTGTAGTACTGGTTGACGTGCCTCTGCTTGATAGCGATGGGCAATATCGTGGTAGGCGAGAAAATCGTTTAATGGTTGCTCTTGATGTAGGTGGTGCAATTAAAGGGCAGCATTTTGACCTTTATCTAGGGGTAGGTGATCAACCTGGCAAATTAGCGGGATACTATAATCACTATGGCCGCGCATGGTTGCTAAAACCTTAAACAACTAACATCGACGACATTCAAAGTTCCTGTTAGAATAAAGAAATACAAGCTGAATTAAGGATTACTTATGAGATTATGCGACCGAGATATCGAAGCATATTTACAAAACGGTAAATTAAAAATCACACCACAACCAGCAGCAAGTTGTATTAATGGTGCAACTGTTGATATTAGATTAGGTAACCAGTTTCGAACTTTCCGAGAGCATACCACACCTTATATCGATTTAAGTGGTCCTAAAGAAGAAGTTGCTGCGGTATTGGAACGAGTGATGAGCGAGGAAATTGTATTAGCTGAAAGCGATGCTTTCTATTTGCATCCAGGAGAATTAGCATTAGCCGTAACCTTAGAATCAGTCACTATTCCCGATGATCTGGTTGGCTGGTTAGATGGGCGTTCATCGCTTGCTAGGCTAGGGCTGATGGTTCACGTTACAGCACATCGAATTGATCCTGGTTGGCAAGGGCAAATTGTTTTGGAATTCTATAACTCAGGGAAAATTCCATTAGCACTTAGACCTGGAATGACAATCGGAGCGCTTAGTTTTGAAACATTAACTGGAGCGGCTGCAAGACCATACAATCGAAGGCAAGATGCAAAATATAAAGACCAACATGGCGCTGTCGCCAGTCGTATTGATAAAGACTAAACAACTTATAATATTAACAAAGGAACATTAATATGGTAAAAAAAATATTGGTTTTTTTATTTGCCTTAATTTTAGCTATTACTATCGGTATTATTTCACTTATTGTTTTTGTAGATCCTAACAACTTTCGTGGATTTATTTCTGATACAGTAAAAGATAAAACCGGTTATGAATTAACTATTGATGGCGATTTGCGTTGGCATATATGGCCACAAGTGAGTATATTAACAGATTCGGTAAAATTATCTGATGTCGATGTAAAAAAACCTATATTAACTGCGGATAATATGCGACTTGATGTTGAACTATTGCCTCTTTTCTCAAAAAAATTATCTATCAAAAATGTATTTATAAAATCAGCAATCATCGACGTCACTGATGAAAGTAAAGGTAATATTGCAAAAAATGGTGCTAAAAAAACACCTATGGATACGACCACTAATGAGTCAACGGATTCTAAAGATAAAAAAAATACATCTAGTTGGCAGTTTAGCTTAAATAAATTTGAAGTTACTGACAGTACAGTGGTATTACAATATAAAGATGATCTTATTAACTTTAGAAATACTAATCTTATTGTAGAACAAGTTAAAGATAAAAATATCGCTATTGATTTAAACGGTAACGTAGATAAAAATCAACAAGATATGTCATACCTAATACATGCTAATGTCGATTTAAATGAATTTCCAAGACAAGCAATCATCGATTTAAATAAGTTAAATTTTACTTATAAAGGCATCGCTAATTCAGCAAAAGAATTAAAAGGAAACATAAGTGGCGTTTTTAATTACCAACATAATCCTCAGATTTTAAAAAGCCAAAATTTATCTTTCTCAGTTAATGGTAATAATTTCATTGGTGTTATCAATGCAGATTTAACAAGTAAACCAGAAATAAATTTGCAGTTAAATTCTGATAAAATTGATCTCTCTTCATTACTGAAAATTGGTGAAAAAACAAACGGAAAGGCTAATAGTCAACAAACCCCTCCTGTGGTGTCAAATGTTACAAAGAGCAATAATGAATTAAATTTTTTAAATGCTTTCAATGCTAAGGCTAAGTTAACTATCAAGCAACTTAACGCCAATAAAATGACGTTTAACAATATTAATGTTGATATAACTAATAATGACGGTATTGCTATATTCAGAAATATGAGTTTAGATTTTGCTAAAGGTCATATATTGGCAACAGGTGTTGCAAATGGCAAACAAAAAAACACATTAATAAAACTAAATACCAAAATAACTGATGTTGATTTAAATACATTTTTTAAGCAAATAGATACGGCACATGATCTAGATGGTTTATTTAATGCTAGCGGGGATTTACAAAGTAACACCTTATCAGGTTCTAAATTGTTAGCAAACTTACAAGGCAATGTGGCCATTGTTGTAACAAATGCAAAGCTCAATAATTTAAATATTGAAAGTATTATCCAAAATGCGGTAGCTCGCTATTCAAAAAATGATACAACACCTGAAAATCAGAAAAAATACACCGAATTTCAAACAATTTCAGCTAATGCCTATTTGAAGCAAGGTAACTTGGAGTTTTCAACATTAACAGCGAATTCAGCAACACTTGAGATCATTGAAGGTTCAGGAAGAGTCGGGCTCTTAAACCGTGATTTAGATATTAATTTGAACTTAAAAATGTTAGGTGGCTGGAATACTAAAAATGAGGTAATTGCAAAGCTACAAAAGTTAACAATACCACTACGTATTTATGGTGAATTTGCTAAGCTTCGTTATCAAATTGATATTGCTAAATTAATCAATGATGTATTTAGTGACAAATTACAAGATCGTTTAGAAAAACTTCGAGATAAATTAGAAAATCATCATTCTAAAGATAATTCAAAGTCTAAATCAAAAACTTCTAATATCTTAGGTGGACTACTAAAAAGGAAATAATAGAGAGTGTTCAATATTCTGTGTCATTTCAGTAAACTATGTAGCAAAAAGGAAATGACACCTGTCCCAAGAATTTGATTTTGAAAAAGCATTAATGTTATTACAAAATGACCAACCGTTAACGGGTAAAGAGGGCATTTTAACGCCTTTAATTAAACAGCTCACCGAAGCGGCGTTATCTACTGAGTTAGATTTTCATTTAGCCAATGATATTCCCCCTAATCGACGCAACGGTTAAAGTTCAAATACAATAAAAAAACACATCGGGCAGTTTCGAACTTGATGCACCAAGAGATAGGAATGGTTTATTTGAACCTCAACTTATCAAAAAAAATCAGACAACATTAAGCGATGAAATTGAACAAAAAATTCTGAGTATGTATGCGCTGGGGGTGATTAGCTAGCATATTGAAGAGATTTATGCTTTTCGTGTCTCCCCTGCAACCTTAACCACCATTATAGATAAAATCATTCCCGAATTGCGTTGATGGCAGCAACGGCCACGAGAGTCGATTTATCCGTTTATTTGGATGGATGCAATCCATTATAAAGTAAAAGAAAATGGGGTTTATCATAGCCAGGCTGTTTATACCGTACTCGCCCTTAATTTAGCAGGGAAAAAGGAGGTATTAGGTTTCTATTTATCTGAAAACGAAGTGACGCATTTTGGGTTATCTATTTTGACCGATTTGCAAAACAGAGGGTTAAATGACATCTTAATCGTTTGTGTTGATGGCTGGGTTGGTTTTTCTGAAACAATGAATACCATTTACCCACAAGCAGCGATTCAGCTTTGCATTATTCATCAAATTTGTCATTTAATTAAGTGTATTGCCTTTAAACATCACAAAGCCTTTATGAGTGATTTGAAACCTGTTTTACAAGGTGGTGTCTCGTGATGCGACAATTGATGCCTTAGATGAATTTGAGCAAAAATGGGGCGATAAATATCCAATAATCATCCAGTCGTGGCGTCGTAAATGGAATAATTTATCGACTTATTTCTGCTATCCTGAGCCTATTCGTAAGGTGATTTATACCACGAATGTTATTGAGTTTATTCATCGGCAATTTCGCAAATTATCAAAGACCAAAAACAGTTTTCCAAATGAAAATAGCTTGCTCAAGTTGTTGTATTTGGGGTTGTAAAATGCGGAGAAAAAAGGAACAATTCCAATCCAAAATTGGAATTTAGCATTGTCACCGTTGATAATATTTTTCCTAATCGCCTTGATAAGGTGATCTCTTTGTGCATTAAACTGACACAGAATTATAAACAGTCTCAAAATGAATGGACTGGATGAAATACAGGCTATATTTTCTCGTTCATTCCATTATTTGCCCTTTTGGGCCTCAACTTAGCTTAATTTTGTGCAAGTCAGGGTTAACAAAACATCTTCTTTTTACCTCATTTTTTTCTAGCAAGCAGGTCGCAAAGCATTCAGTTATGTCACAACGCTAGGTGTATTATTAAATGCAACTTTAATACTTTTTGTTCCATTGATTGCGATAAAAATAGGCAGAAAATAAATTACTAGTTTCTAGTAATATTATATCTATTCGTATTACAAACTCGGTATTTGTTAGCATCACTGTTGAAGTCATTATATTAAAAACATTACATATGTTCGGAACCCCCTTTATTACTTATTGGTGCATTTAAATATATTACTAAACACTCCCCTATTCGATTATCAGCAACAGTTTACTTAATTGAAATTTGTTTTGCAAAACAAATATCTATTATGTTTATATAGGTTTTATGTATGTTAAAATAGGATTTGAAGGAGCATACCTAGTTCTTGGTTTGATCGCATTTAGTTTTACGCGAATATCTTCTTTCACACTATCAGATCGTGGTTGATGGGATCTATGGAATCAAAAAAAACAGCGAACAATCTGAACTCAAGCAGATACTTTCTGTAATAATTACATTAGATTAAGGTATATTATGAAAATATTAGTTACTGGCGGATGCGGATATATAGGAAGCCATACGTGTGTCCAACTTATTAAATCTGGTTATACACCAATTATTATTGATAATTTGTTTAACAGTAAAGTATCAGTATTAGATAGAATACAAAAAATTACAGGTCAATCGGTCGATTTTTATCAAGGTGACGTGTGTGATGAAAAATTATTAGCTAAGATCTTTACAGAACATGATATCAAAGCAGTGATTCATTTTGCTGGGCTAAAAGCAGTTGGTGAATCAGTACACAAACCTCTCGAATATTATGAAAATAACGTTTACGGCAGTATCACTCTAATGAAAGCAATGCGAGAGGCAGGTGTTAAGCAGCTAGTGTTTAGCTCGTCGGCCACCGTTTATGGAGAACTAGCCCCTGTACCTTATGTCGAAACCTTGCCACAAGGGCTACCAACCAGCCCATATGGCAAAAGTAAATTAATGGTAGAACAATGTATCATGGATTTAGCTGTTGCCGAATCTGATTGGTCACTGACTATACTACGGTACTTTAATCCTGTTGGAGCCCATTCAAGTGGGTTGATGGGGGAAGATCCTCTTGGCATTCCTAATAATCTTATGCCATATATTACTCAGGTTGCTGTAGGTAAGCGAGAATCATTATCCGTTTTTGGTAATGATTACCCAACAACAGATGGGACTTGTATTCGTGATTTTATACATGTCGTTGATTTAGCTGATGGACATATTGCTGCACTAAAAGCCGATCACAACAAAGCTGGTGTTCATATTTATAATTTGGGTTCTGGTATTGGTTATAGCGTATTACAAGTGATCAAAGCTTTTGAAAAAGTATCAGGAAAAGCGCTTAACTGGCACTTTGCGCCAAGGCGATCTGGCGATTTACCCGCATTTTGGGCTGATGTCAAAAAAGCAGAACATAAATTAGGTTGGAAAACCAAATTAACACTAGATGACATGGTAAAAGATTCGTGGAATTGGCAATCAAATAACCCTCAAGGCTATCCTGATTAAATTGTATGACATCGATAAAATAAACAAAAGTAAAATAGAAGTAAAAATAGCTAATTTTAATCCGATTGATCATCCTCAGTCTCTATAATTTATTAATCAACCAATAGGTGCGCGTTTCACCACATAGAGTGAAACGCCCTTGGTCAATGCAACAAGAAACATTTACTCAAGAACAAAATCCTAGTTATTATTCAACTTGTTTTTTGTACCTTAGATGGCACCAAGTTAGCATTAATTGGTCAAGATGCCGAAAACCAATTGTGGCATAATAATTCAATTAATATCTGCACTTGAACAAAGTCAACATGCATTATGTAAACTATGTGAGGTAGCAGTCAAAGCCCTTAAAGTAAAATAGCTAAGAGATGCTTCATTAACCGAATCACAAAATATTTAAAACTTGCTTGCTCCCATTGTACTCAAATGGTCTCATCATGTAATCACTGAAAACGAACTCATGCTAAAAGTGACGCAAGCTTTAGCTAGCGGTAATTATAAATTATTATCAATACTTATGAGCAATAGCCACAACTTAATGCGTGATGATTATTGAAATAATAGTCCTCGATATTGATTACCTTATTTGAAATAATTGACGGCGTAATCGGTGATAGTGTACGGATGGTTGGTGGTAGCTTTGGCGGATATGCTGTGGTCTTAGTGCTAAAAGATAAAGTCAATGCGGTTAGAGCGGTTGTTAGCGATAATTAAGCTAACAAATTGGTATTAAAGAAGGTTTTTACGACTGTAAATAAAGTGAATGGAGTAGTGCGATATTCTTATAAAACAAATTATTACACTTTTAAATAGGCAAGCAATGCATATCAAATTTCTAAACTAAGGAGGTGATATGGCTCTCTTATATATTACCTGTTAACGGGCAAAATTGCGAAGCCTTACTTGAATACCAATCACTAGAACAATACCAACAATAAGATGCCTATTTAGGTGTTACAATTGATATTAACAATAAACATTATCTACTTAGCACTAATCAATGTGCCAATCTGTTATATGGTGGAAAATTATGTTTTGACAAAAAACTATAGCAAATTTAAGCCCAACTTGAGCAACAGGTGACATTTTGATTAATTTCTCCTGATAAAGAGTAGGGTGGCTGGCTAGCTGAGTGTAAAAGTCACTTATATACTTGCCGATTATAACAAAGTTATTATTGCGTTCCACGCAATCTCAACAAAAACCACATCAGTTAATTTAACTAATTACGCTTATTTTAATCTTGATGGAGAAATAAGTTAGAATATCCTTAATCACAGTTTGTGGTGCTAACTTAATTTACAATAATTATTTGGTGAAAGCCATTAAATACGATATGGATTTGTAACAACCCGAACTTTTATTAGGCAAACTATATGAAAGCCTTGAGCAGTAAATAACTGGTGGTTATGAGCATATTTACTTATTAGATAAAACACAGACTATTGCAACTCAACTTATTTCGCCTGCTCAAAAAGTAATAATGAATGTAATAACAACTCAACCTTCATTACAAATATATACAGGTTGTTTTTTCAGAATAAGCCAAACTGATACAATGGTAAATATGGGAATTTTGCAGGTGTAGCACTAGAAGCACTGTTTTTGCCCGATAGTTCTCGTCATATTGAATGGTCACAACCAAGTAGGCTTTTACAGACTTAACAAATTCATGATCACCTAACGACTTAATTTGTTATAAATTAAATCATTTGACTCATTTACGGACATATATTGATAGAAACTAGCTTTTTTCTGTAAGTATTCCTCGTATATGTAAATTGAATAAAAGAATTTGTACGTTTAAACTAACAATCCTAATCAAAATTGGGTATGATACGGTTATCATACCCAATGGATAAATATAAAATATGACAAGCAAAGCCTTAACAGCTATTTTTCCGGGCACTTTTGACCCTATCACCAATGGTCATATTGACCTTGTGACACGAGCCTCGCTACTATTTCCTCGATTAATCGTTGCTATTGCTGAAAATCCTAATAAACAAACACTGTTTACCCTAGAAGAACGGGTAAATTTAGCATCAACTTCGGTCGAGCACTTGCTTAATGTCGAAGTGATAGGATTTGATAATTTAATGGCAAATTTTGCTCAAACTCATAATGCTACAGTCATTGTTCGTGGAGTCCGAACAACACACGATTTTGAATACGAAAGGCAACTTGCTGAAATGAATCGTGCGTTAAAATCCAATTTAGACACCATTTTTTTAATGCCATCAATTGCGATGGGGTTTATTTCATCAACAATCGTAAAAGATGTCGCCTATCATGGTGGTAATATCACAAATTTAGTGCCAAAGCATGTCAAAACAGAATTACTCAAACGCTTAATATAAATTAAAAAAAAGTCTATGGCTAATTTTTATACCCAGCAGAAAAAAAAACTTATTAAACAAAAATTGACAGTAACAATTGCATCCTTAGATGCTTTTGGGCAAGGGGTTGCTAGTTATAAAGGTAAAACAGTTTTTGTTAAATCAGCTTTGCCTGATGAAACCGTTGATATTGAACTAACTGAAGACAAAAAAAATTATGCTAAAGCCAAAGTCATTAGATATCATAACCAAAGCCAAAATCGCGTTAAACCACAATGTCAATATTATCAGCAATGTGGTGGTTGTGAATTGCAACATATTGCACCTCATTTGCAACAACAAGCAAAATATAGTGCATTAATTAACCTGCTACAAAAAGAAACGGGACAATCTTTAGCAAATATTACTCAAAATTCCCCCATAATTATTGCCGATCAGCCTTACCATTATCGGCGGCGAGCAAGGCTTTCAATTAATATAGTTAAAGGCGAATTAGTTATTGGATTTCGCCAAGCTGAGTCAAACAAAATAATTAATATTAAACGTTGTCCCATATTAGTTAATGAATTAGATACGCTGCTAACACCATTGCAAAGTATATTTAGCAATTTTAAACAGAAAAAAGCACTTGGTCATATTGAATTAATTTCAGTCGACAGTGGTATTATTATTGTTTTAAGGCATACTATGCCTTTACTTGATTATGATGCTAACTTATTGAAAGAGTTCGCAGAAAATCACAACCTTTCACTTTATTTTCATGGTAAAGATTTAGTACATATTACAGGTAATACAGAGCATTTTTATTTAATTAATCATTTAAAATTAACTTTTAGCCCTCTAGATTTTATCCAAGTAAATTGTAAAATAAATCAAAAAATGATCAATCAAGCGCTTGATTGGTTAACATTACAACCAACTGACCAAGTCTTAGATCTCTTTTGTGGTATGGGTAATTTTTCATTACCTATAGCAACATTAAGTAAAACAGTAACAGGGATTGAAGGTATTGATGCACTGGTTGAAAAAGCAAAATTTAACACTATATTAAATAGTAATAAGATTTGTGCTGAAACCAATTTTTTAGCTAGCAATTTAGACGATACTCAACAATTTTCGATATGGAGCCAATCACAATTTAACAAGGTATTATTAGATCCAGCAAGAGCTGGGGCATTAAATGCAGTAATAGAAATTGCAAAATTAGCTCCATCAAAAATTGTTTATATATCATGTAACCCTGCTACTCTAGCTCGCGATAGCAAACAACTTATAGATGCAGGATACAAAATTGCTCAAGTTGCTATTTTAGATATGTTTCCACAAACCAAACATATTGAATCAATGTTGTTGTTAATAAAATCAGGAACATAATTTATGGTAACTATCAGAGGTGCGCACCAACATCGAGAAGAACATTATTCTCTTGCTCAATTTGAAGTTGAGCAATGGGCAAAACAAGAACTATTATTAGCTAACCCAGCATCTTATAAAAAGTTTAGAGAAGTTTGGGATTTTTGTTTTGAAAACAGCGCTGGAGCCTCTGAGCAATTTTTCTGTTTCCAAAATGCTATCGAAATGGTTGAGATCCTATCGACTCTAAATATGGACATCAATAGTTTATGTGCTGCTTTATTGCTTCCTTTTGTTGATGCCAAAATTATTCGCCGTGAGGATATCCCTGAAGATTTTGATCGTGAAATTTCTCACATCATCTCTAACATTGTTAAAATGAAAGAAATTCGTCAATTGCGTGCAATCCGCAACGGTAGTGCCACAACAGAACAAATTGATAGTATTCGTCGCATGTTATTGGCGATGGTCAATGATTTCCGAAGTGTAGTCATCAAATTGGCTGAGCGTATTACCTATTTACGTAATTTAATCAAATCTCCCCAAGAAGAACAAGTTTTGGTAGCTAAAGAGTGTTTTAATATTTATGCACCATTAGCCAATCGCTTAGGAATAGGTCAATTAAAATGGGAGTTAGAAGATTTCTGTTTCCGCTATTTATTCCCAGACGAGTATCGGCTTATTGCTAAAAAATTGCAAGAAAAGCGATTAGATCGTGAATTATATATCCATCAATTTGTTAAACATCTACAAAAATTGATGAACAAAGATCATATTCGCGCAGAGGTTTATGGTCGTCCTAAACATATTTATAGTATATGGCGGAAAATGGAACGTAAACATCTTGAATTCGAAGATCTATATGATATCCGAGCTGTCCGTATTATTTGCGATCGAATTGAAGATTGCTATAACGCCTTAGGCATCGTCCACAGCCATTACAAACATATCGCTAAAGAATTTGATGATTATGTTGCTAATCCCAAACCAAATGGTTATCAATCAATTCATACTGTCGTTTATGGTCCACAAGATAGAGCCATTGAAATTCAAATCCGTACTGAACAAATGCACAACGATGCAGAACTAGGCGTTGCTGCTCATTGGAAGTATAAAGAAGGTAGTACCGACAAAATGACAGCTTATGACCAGCGAATTTCTTGGTTAAGAAAATTATTAACATGGCAACAAGAAATGTCTGAACGTGGTGAAATTCAAGAAGCCGTTCGTAGTCAGATTTTTGATGATCGCGTTTATGTTTTTACACCGAAAGGCGATGTTGTCGACTTGCCAGCACGATCCACACCACTTGATTTTGCTTATCATATACATAGTGATGTTGGTCATCGTTGTATCGGTGCCAAAGTTGGTGGTCGAATTGTGCCTTTTACCTATAATTTAAAAATGGGCGATCAAGTTGAAGTCATCACTCAAAAACAACCTAACCCAAGCCGTGATTGGCTAAATTCTAATACAGGATTTGTTAACAGTAGCCGAGCAAGAGCCAAAATTCAAGCATGGTTTAAAAAACAAGATCGTGATAAAAATATTGTTGCTGGTGAACAAATACTAGCAAATGAACTTGAACCGCTAAATATTAGTTTAAAAAGTGTCGAAAAAATCTTAATCAATAAATATAATGCTCACTCTTTTGAAGAGGTATTAGCAGGTATTGGTAGTGGTGATGTAAAAATAAATCAATTAGTCAATTTCATCAATGCACAATTTAACAAACCAACAGCGAAAGAAGAAGACGAAGCAGCATTAAAACAGATTGCCCAAAAATTTAATGCACAAACAAAAAATACTAATAAAGCTAGTAATAAAAAAGGCAGTGAAATTATTATTGAAGGTGTGGGTAATTTAATGTGCACCATTGCAAATTGTTGTCGCCCAATTCCTGGCGATCCCATTGCGGGATTTGTTACTCAAGGGCGGGGTATCTCGATTCATCGAGCTGATTGTGAACAATTGCAAGAACTAAAAAATCATGCTCCCGAACGTATTACTCATGCTGTTTGGAACAACAATACTTACTCAAGCTATACCATGGTGGTACAAATTGTTGCTAACGATCGCAGTGGTTTATTGCGAGATATTACTACAATTTTGGCCAATGAAAAGGTTAATGTTCTTGGTCTAATTAGTCGCTCGGATATGAAGCAGCAATTAGCGACTATCGATGTTGATATGGAAATTTTTGATCAGGATTCGTTAAATCGAGTACTCAATAAAATAAAACAACTACCTGATGTTATTGAAGCCAAACGTTTTCAAGGTTAATTGACATGTTAAATTGCCACTTTTTATTTAGTGGCAATAGGTTAGGACTTATTATTTTCTTTCTAAAATTTCAAACTGATATGGATAGCTATTTTTATCATCGGCTTGATGTGCTTCTTGATAAATAACTTGCCATTGCTCAGGCGTATAATCAGGAAAATAAGTATCGCCCTGTAGTTTTGCCTTTATATGTGTTAAATAAAGTCGATTTACTAAAGGTAACGTCTGCTTATAAATATTACCACCACCAATAATAAACGCTTCATCAATATGCTGTGTTTGAGCTAACAATATCGCGGCATCAATTGATGGTACCCAACTTACATTTGGAACCATGTTAGATTCTATGGTTGCTTGCCTTGAAATAATAATATTATGACGTCCTGGTAACGGACGACCAATAGACTCAAATGTCTTTCGCCCCATAATAACAGGTTTATTAAGTGTATTTTTTTTAAACCATGCCAAGTCTGCGGGTAAATGCCAAGGCATTTGATTATTTAAGCCAATTACATGATTATCCGCCATGGCTACAATCATACTTAATATCATATTCGCTCCTTTACACATACCCTAAAGATTTTATTCGCTGATTCACATTTTCAGGAAAGATAGTTTGGCTCCAAAGCCGTTCACTTAAAGAAAGTAACGACTCTTTTTGCCCTGAAACAATCCAACTAGCCAGTGCTGTAGCCACATCAGGGTAGATGATTGGTTTTGGCGAAGGTAAATTAAGCCAGTATTTGAGTTTGATACAGCTTAAATTTTCCATAACTGTTGCCATATCAAGAGAACGCAAACATTGAGCATTATAAATTTGTTCAAATTGACCTGATACAGGTTTAGTTAGAATCTTTTTACCAAGCGTCAATGCTTCAGAAATCAATGCAAATCCTGTATTTGAAATAATTCCAGAGCAACGCACTAAAGCTTGTGTAAAATTATCACGCCCAAGCGGTTGAAAATTAATATTACTTTGTTGTGATGTTTGTTTTATATCTGGATGAAAACAGATAAACTGGTGCTCCTTAAACTGTTTTAACAATACCGTAATTTCATCTAATGCTTCAAATGGCAAATAGACGATGATGTTGCCATCCTCGGTTGGCGCAGTTTCAAAAGTGTCAATCATAGGGGGAATTAGCTTATGCCCAAAATGAAACCAATGTAGGCCAATTGGTTTAGTGACGGGAGCGTAATATTTCATAATCACATTTGCGACTAGTCCATATTCTTTTGGTTTAAGATATTGGCAAACTGCTTGATTGCTTATACCTAAACATTCACGATGTTGATGATGTGCAGCCCAAGCACTTACTGGCTCAAAATCGCTAATTATGCAATCATATTTTGATAAATCAAGCTCACGGACATCTTTAATGAGTCTGAAAGCTCGAATCCGTTGCACGGTTTTGCGAAAATTAATTTTACCATTAAGGGTTGCAAACGTGACACCACGATAGGTTTTATAATCACCAAAAGCTTGCATGTCGAAATAGTCTTTAGGATCGCGGCCACTGAAAATATAATCAACATTCGCACCAGCTTTTTTCAGTGCGTTAGCTAATGTTCTACAGCGACTGACATGACCATTTCCTGTTCCTTGAACACCAAAGAGAATTTTCATATCTTTATGATTCGTCAATTTAAGTTATACAAATATAATAGCAGAACAGCTTATTATTATGTAAATTATTTTGTATGATTAAATGCAACATGATATTAATGATTAGTTGTCATAATTCAACATTGGTTAACGTTATTACTCATTAGTCTAAATGAAGCAACAGTGCTTCATTTAGTGACGATAAAATAGTCTCACTTAAAGTGTATAAATTTTGTATAACTTTGCTTCTTTTTTCAGTACAATAGCCTAAGTAATTGTTAGATGAATAGTGAGATTTGCATATGTCATTAAGAATCATCAATAAACAAAATTACCTTATTATTGCATCAGCAATTATTTTCTTTTTATTTGCTGATTCTGCTAGATATTTGATAATCACAATCGGCTTATTAGTTACTGTTAATGATATTTCACACCGCATAATTGCTAAGTTAGGCATGAATGAGCATAATGATTGCCATTCTTTATTACAAAAATCATCTCATGATTCAGCTTGTACCACTTTTAATCTTCAGTTTTTATCACATTGTGAACTATACCTTACATTTAACTTTGCTCAAAAATATAAAAAGTTTATTTCTGAATTAAAACTACTAAGAATTGTTTAATTAATTTGTATTTTCAATAAAAAATTAGTCGACATATCTATCTTTGCAGTAAAAATTTTTTGTTATTCGTTTTTATCGCTAATCACTAAATAGTGATTGTTTATCATAAAAAAATGATTATAGGAATATTATGAAACGTCGAAATTTTTTGTTCAATATTACAGCGGCTTTAAGTGGGGTAGCAGTTACAAAAGCTTTTGCCAAAATGGATAATTCAACTATGTCAGGTATGGCTTGTGAAGCCAACTCTGATCAGTGTAAAACAGGTGAAATGGGAGACATGAATATGAAGATGAATATGGGTAACAAAGTTTCACAAAAATTATTACCGACCTCAGCTTTGCCACAAGGTCTAAATTTACCAGAATTAACTCATTTAGAAAATACCAGTAATAAACAAGGTATTTTTGAAGCAATCTTAGAGGCTAAACCCGTTAAGTTAAAGTTAACACAAGATATTACAACAGAATTTTGGGCATATAATAGTCATATCCCCGGTCCAGTGATTGAAGCTTTTGAGGGGGATAATGTTAAAATTACTGTTAAAAATAACTTACCACAAGCGACAACCGTACATTGGCATGGTTTGCTGATCCCATCTAATCAAGATGGTAATCCACAAGATCAAATTCCTGCTGGAAGTAGCCGAACTTATGAGTTTACTATCCCAGAAGGGAATGCTGGTACCTATTGGTATCATCCACACGGTCATGAAACCGTAGCAGAACAAGTTGCGCGAGGATTAGCTGGCATATTTATTGTACGCAGCAAAAACGATCCGCTTGCATTCTTGCCCGAACAACACTGGTTTTTTTCAGATTTAAAATTAACTGATAAAGGCGAAATTGCTGATAATTCAATGGTTGATTGGATGAATGGTCGAGAAGGACAATTTGTATTAATAAATGGTGCCTATCGTCCCAAAATCACCATAAATACGGCAACAAGGGTACGAGTTTGGAATGCGTGTTCTGGTCGTTATCTTAATTTATCTATTCCTGGCTGTGATGTTTATTTGGTTGGTACCGATGGTGGATTGATGTCAGCTCCTGTTTTACTCAATAAACCGCTGCTATTGTCGCCAGCTGAACGTGCAGAACTTGTTATTTTGCCAAAACAATCTGGTACAGTGTATTTACAATCTATCGGTTACGATCGCGGAAAAATGGGCAATGTATCACCAGAACAAGATATCATACTTGGAGAATTGGTATTGACACAGTCAAAATCAATGACTATCCCGTCAACATTACGAGAATTGCCAAAACTAGGGCACGCCACGACCTATAAATCTATTGAATATACCGAAGTGATGGACATGAAGGAACCGCGTGGTGGCATGCTATTCTTAATTAATGGTAAACGCCATGATATGCAAAGGATCGATTTGAAAAGCAAAATTCATGAGGTTGAAGAGTGGACAATTTTCAATAACTCTCATATGGATCACAATTTTCATATACATGGCGCACAGTTTATCGTTGTTTCACACGAATTGAATGGTGAAAAAAATCCACCTGAATATGTCGCATTAAAAGACACTATTAATTTACGTCCACATGAAAAGCTCACCATAAAAATTCAACAAAATATGTCTGGATTACGTATGTATCATTGCCATATTGTTGAACATGAAACGCTCGGTATGATGGGACAATTAATGGTAGAATAACCTACCTAATACGATTCCCGTTATGGTTTAATTATCATTGAATTAATAGCGGGGATCTGTATTATACAAAATCCTTATGACACAATATCTATAAAAAATAATAATTGTTTTTCATTTTTGCTAAAAATGCTAATATATCATCATTATGACAATGATGTATTATTGGCAAAAACTCAGCAAAAGCTTGATTATTAAAACCGCGTTATCTCACTTATTGTTAGGTGTAGTGGCTGCTGGGTTCAGTTTATGTCAACATGAAGCGCTTCCCTCGGAAGCTTCTGTTTCGCAAATTGGGATTATTGCAATTGCATCTATTGTACAAGATCACCTAGAAGTAGAGCGAAAAAAATCACAAACGCTATCACATTTACAAAAACGATGCATCGCAGCGTTTTTTGTTATACCCAATAGTATTGAACTTTCACCAAGTAAAGTTATTCGACTATCCCCTTATAACGGCATACGAGCTGGACCTAAAGCTACCGTTTAATGAGCTTATCACTCAAATAAAACTAATTTTTATATAAGGTTAATTCCTTAAATCCGTATTGAAAAAATAAGAGAAAAGTTATGTTATTAAAATTATTAACAAAAGTATTTGGTAGTCGCAATGATCGCGTTTTAAAAACCATGCGTAACCGAGTTGAAAAAATTAATGCACTTGAACCAGCCATGGAAGCATTGTCTGATGAAGAATTAAAAGCTAAAACCACAGAATTTAAACAAAAGGTTGCTGCTGGTATCCAATTAGATGATATTTTGGAAGAGGCTTTCGCGGTGGTACGCGAAGCAAGTAAGCGTGTATTTGGTATGCGTCATTTTGATGTGCAGTTAATTGGTGGTATGGTATTAAATGAACGCTGCATTGCCGAAATGCGCACAGGTGAAGGAAAAACCTTAACGGCAACATTACCTGCCTATTTAAATGCACTAACAGGTAAAGGTGTACACGTTGTTACAGTTAATGATTACTTAGCACAGCGTGATGCAGAAAATAATCGTCCATTATTCGAATTTTTAGGATTAACTGTTGGTATTAATTTACCTAATATGCCGCCACACATAAAACGTGAAGCCTACAATGCTGATATCACTTATGGTACTAACAATGAATATGGTTTTGATTATCTACGAGATAATATGGTATTTAGCAAAGATGCTCGAGTACAACGTCCATTACATTACGCCTTAGTCGATGAAGTCGACTCAATTTTAATTGATGAAGCAAGAACGCCATTGATTATTTCAGGTCAAGCCGAAGAGAATTCTGAAAGATATATTAGTATTGATAAAATCATTCCTTATTTAACTCGCCAAGAAAAAGAAGACTCTGAACAGTTTCAAGGGGATGGAGATTTTTCCATTGATGAAAAATCACGCCAAGTTAATTTAACCGAGCGTGGATTAGTTAAAGTTGAAGAACTATTGATTAAACAAGGCATCATGAAAGGTGATGAATCGCTTTATGCGCCAAGTAATATTGTTCTAATGCATCACGTTAATGCAGCCCTGCGTGCTCATCACTTATTTCATCGCGACGTTGACTATATTGTTAAAGATAACGAAATAGTTATCGTGGACGAACATACTGGTCGAACCATGGATGGTCGTCGTTGGTCTGATGGTTTACACCAAGCGGTTGAAGCAAAAGAGCATGTTAAAATCCAAAATGAGAATCAGACACTGGCTTCAATTACGTTCCAAAACTATTTCCGTTTATACGAAAAATTAGCGGGGATGACAGGTACTGCTGATACTGAAGCATTTGAATTTAATCAAATTTATGGATTGGATACGATTGTTATTCCAACAAATCGCCCAATGCAACGAAAAGATCAATCTGACCTTGTCTATATGACTGAAAAGGAAAAGATTAACGCGATTGTTACTGATGTACAAGAATGTGTAAAACGCGGTCAACCCGTTTTAGTTGGGACAGCATCAATCGAAAAGTCAGAACTAGTTTCACAAGCATTTAAAAAAGCCGGCATTAAACACAATGTGCTAAATGCTAAATTCCATGCTCAAGAAGCTGAAATCATTGCTAATGCTGGGAGTAAAGGTGCCGTTACCATTGCAACTAACATGGCTGGGCGCGGTACTGATATTATGCTGGGTGGAAATTGGCAAAGTGATATAGCTAAAATTGAAAATCCAACACAAGAAGATATCGAAAAAGCGAAACAAGTTTGGCAAACAAAACACGAAGAAGTGATTGCATTAGGTGGGCTTTATATTTTAGGTACAGAGCGTCATGAATCGCGTCGTATCGACAACCAGTTACGTGGTCGTGCTGGTCGTCAAGGTGACCCCGGTGCTTCACGTTTTTATCTATCACTTGAAGATCCATTGATGCGAATCTTCGCCTCTGAACGTGTGGGGAACATGATGCGTAAACTTGGCATGAAAGAGGGAGAGGCCATTGAACATCCATGGGTAACTAAAGCCATTGCCAATGCACAAAAGAAAGTTGAAAGTCGCAACTTTGATATTCGTAAACAACTTCTTGAATATGATGATGTTGCTAACGAACAACGTAAAGTAATTTATCGTGAACGAAACGGTTTACTTGATAATGCCGACATGAAAGATACCATTGATTCAATCCGAGGTGATGTATTTAATACACTCATCGACCAATACATACAACCACAATCAATTGAAGAAATGTGGAATATCCCTGGACTTGAAGCCGCGCTAAAAACAGACTTTGATTTGGATTTACCCATCACCAAATGGTTAGATGAAGAGCAGAACCTACATGAGGAAACATTGCGCGAGCGTATCTTACAAATGGCACAAGAAAGATATTTAGAAAAGGAAAATACTGCTGGAGCTGAAGCATTTAGGCACTTTGAAAAAAGTGTCATGCTACAAACACTTGATACGCTTTGGAAAGAACACTTAGCTGCTATGGATTATTTACGTCAAGGTATTCATTTACGTGGTTACGCACAAAAAGATCCAAAACAAGAATATAAACGCGAATCATTTAATATGTTTGCTAGCATGTTAGAATCGTTAAAATATGATGTTATTGGTATTTTGAGCCGTGTGCAAATTCGTTCACAAGATGAAGTTGATGAAGCAGAACGCCAACGCCTAGCCGAAATGGAAAAACTAATGGCTAAGCAACAAGCTAATCACGAGTCAGTAGTGAGCATGAGTGGTGAAAATGAAAGCCAAGCAGTAGCTCAACCGATAATGCGTACACAAGCTAAAGTTGGGCGCAATGATCCATGTCCTTGTGGTTCAGGTAAAAAATATAAACACTGTCATGGATCTGTTAAATAAGATACTAATTTAGTGTGATTGAGCAAAATTGATGCTTAAATCGTCGATTAAGATCGACAAGAACAGAAAGGGAAAGGCTAAGCTTTCCCTAACCTAACTCATAGATAAACACAATTATGAAAAAACATACTGAAATTGCTGTAGGTATTATTCGTTCACAAAATTGTCAAATCTTTATTACCCAACGCGGTGAAGATTCCCATCTAGCGGGGTTTTGGGAGTTTCCAGGAGGGAAAATAGAAGCAGGAGAAATACCCTATCAAACCCTACAACGTGAAATTGCTGAAGAGGTTGACATTCATATCCGCCAAGCCCAATTCTTAAAAACAGTCGAACACAGTTATGATGATCGCGATATTACTATCTATGCTTATTTAGTAGAAGAATGGGATGGTGTTCCTTTTGCAAAAGAAGGGCAACCAAGCCGTTGGGTAGATCAGCAAGATTTAAATGCTGATGAATTCCCTGATGCTAATCGACCAATTATCGAAATGCTTAAAAATTTGGATAAACAAATTTAGTTCATTCATTATGATTTAGTTTTAATTGTCTTTCTCATTAATGCAATCTCATGTTTTAATTTGAGGGTATTTTTAATACTTCATTATAAATTAATATGCCATATAGAACTACATAACAAGAGAGTTGTACTGTGCACATTACTATCAAATTAAACTTTTAACCATAAATCGAAAGTCGTAAACAACAAACTGAACAAAAGCATACTAATCATATATTTTTATGGAAGATTAATTATGTGCTAGGAAACCAAATTTACATAATATATAATGCCGAGGATCTTTAATGTTACTTATCATTAAAAATCGTATTATTATAATAATATTAAGGTGTGAATTGTTATGAAAGAATATAAGGTAGTTGTTTTCCAAGAAGGCGCATTGTCTTCATTACTTTTAGGTTCAGCGAATGCTGACGAGGTTAGATTTTCCGAATTTTTAAATAAAAATGCTAAAGATGGCTGGCGTGTAGTGACGATGGAAAAAGATATGCGTCGCTTATTTTTATTTTGGAAAAGGGAAGCCTATTTAATTGTGATGGAACGCGAACGCAACTAAACTTACCTCCCTATGAGTATAATCTGATATCAGATTGGGAGACACAATATATCTATTAATTATATTGTATCTCCCACTAAATATGCTTAATTAAGCCTAATCAATTACTATATTATCTATTGTCAAAAAGCTTAAGGAAGCACTACGCTTCAGTATAAAAAATTTTAAGTATTATGATTTAATTTTTGTTCTGCCAGAGCTAAAAAAATAATGCCAATAATAATGAATATCCCACCAAGCATACGTATAAATGCAATTGGCTCATCAAACGCAATAGCCGAAACCAACATTACCGTAACTAACTGTAAATGAGAAACGGCAAAAGCAGGACCTACAGGTGCTTTTTTTAATAACATCATCCATGTGACAAATGCTCCAGTATACCCAATAATTACCAAATAAACCCACCCATGAGTAAAAATACGGATAAACCAATCAATACTCATTTCAAGAGGCATAGCCGATAATGCGGTTAACTTAAAGCTTGTTTGACCAAACGTATCAAAAAACAATAGTAAGATAAACCCAATAATATAAAATTTTTTCATTACGTAAGTCCAACCAAAACTACGCCTATCGTAATAAAAAGGATACCAATAAGACGAAAGCTTGTCAGATGTTCCTTAAATAAAATCCGACCAGCTAGCATAACAGTAATCATATTAAATGATCCCAGTAATATTCCTTGAGATAATGGCACAGAGCTTAAAAAAGCTAGCCAAAAAATACAGCCAATAAAGTAAGCAGCAAAACCTAGCCATAACCAATAATTACCAAAAAGTTTTTGCCAATAACGCAGACCTTGCGTATCTTTGGAATTAATCGCTGCATATTTAAATGCAATTTGCCCAACAGTATCGCAGATAATGTTAATTAACCAAAGAGTAATGATCAAGATTGACACTGTTGACAAAACCCATGTATTTCAAGCACACTATGTTTGATTAAAAAATCAGATTGCTGTGCTAATTTTTTGAATTGATATTCAATATTTTGTGAATGTTTTTCGATGATCTGTTGGCATTTATCGCAAATAAATAAAATTGAAATATGCTGTGGGTTTTGAAAGTGTGGGCAAATAATATAACTATTAGAAGACTCGACTTTATGGATGAAACCTTGCTCTAGTAAAAATTCAAGCGCACGATAAATTGTGGGTGGTTTAGCCTGAGGTTCACTGACTTTGAGTAGATCTAAAAGATCATAGGCACTCATCGCTTTATTTGCCGCTAACATAATATCTAAAACTGTTCGACGTTGCGTAGTCAGTTTAATACCACGCTTTTTGCATAAAGTTTCAATCTTTTCAATGAGCAGATTATGCATTTGGTTTCCTTTGCCTTTAGTCATTATTTTTTTGTGCTGCTTTTCTTCGTCTTATTTCTTTAGGGTCATTGATTAAAGGTCGATATATTTCAATACGGTCGCCATTTTTAACCAATTCATTGAGATCACAACGTTTTCCATAGATGCCAATTAGATGTTCATCTAGTTTAATCTGACATAACGATAAGATATTGGATTTTGTAATTGCTTGCAAGACATTAGTTTTCTCATCTACATCGCAATTAATTACCGTCGGGTTATTTGGTAACGCATAAACCACTTGAATATTTATCATTTATAAATCTGCCTTGCTCGTTTTGAAAACGCATTAACCATACTTGTCATCACTTCTTTAAACACCGGAGAAAAAGCAATATCTAATAACTTATTCTTAAACTCAAAGTCTAAACTAAAACTAATTTTACTTTTGCTCTCGCCGAGTGAACTAAATTGCCACCTTCCCGATAGGTGTTTAAATGGTCCTTCAAACAATTTTATCTCAATAGAATGTGGTTGATTAATCTGATTTACTGTAGTGAAAGATTTTTTAAAGCCTAACTTTTCAACTTCAATAAACGCTGTGTACGTATTATTTTGTTTGCTAATAATACCAGTTGCGATACAATCAGGAACAAATTCAGGGTACCGAGTAATATCATTCACTAAGCAAAACATTTGCTCTACAGAATAAGGCTCGATAACTTCGTGAAAAACATGTGCCATAATAATAAAATAAAAAGTTAAAATTAGTGGCATATTATATCATGTAACTTTATAATAACGCACATTATGACTAAGAAAAAATCACATAAGCCAGGTTCGGCAACCATTGCATTAAATAAACGTGCACGCCATGAGTACTTTATTGAAGAGGAAATTGAGGCGGGATTATCCCTACAAGGTTGGGAAGTAAAATCCCTACGCGCAGGAAAAGCCAACATTAGTGACAGTTATGTTTTACTTAAAGATGGTGAAGCATGGCTCTTTGGTGCAACTATCACACCACTTAATGTTGCGTCAACACATGTTGTCTGCGAACCAATGCGCACACGTAAATTGTTATTAAATGAACGCGAATTAAATTCATTATTCGGTCAAATTAATCGCCAAGGTTATACTGTTGTTGCACTTTCGCTTTATTGGAAGAACGCTTGGGCAAAAGTGAAAATTGGTGTTGCTAAAGGTAAGAAAGAATACGACAAACGTACTGATATTAAAGAACGTCAATGGCAAGTTGATAAAGCGCGCATTATGAAAAACGCCAACCGTTAATAATATGAGCATAGCCCTAACGGTGGCGTATAATTTGTGGTTTGATAAAAAAAGCTTTGTTTTTTAATTCTTTGAATTTAAGTAGAGCATCAATTACATCGACACAAGTGTAAGCCATGCTTTGAAAATCTTGAGCAATAGTATCAATTGGATAGTAAGAGTAATTCAGATAAATATTATAATCATAAGAACACAAATAGATTTGTTGTGGTTTAACTTCTACTTCCACTAAATAGCTAAGCACTTCTTGTAATATATTACATGAAGGAGTAAAAATAGCCTTTGGCAGTCGCCCTAATTTTTTGTGAAGCTGTTTGAGTAATTCATATCCTTTATTAGGACAATAGTCATCACTCAATAACCATTGTGAGTTGACGTTTAATCCAACCTGTTGAAGACCTTTTTTAAAGCCTTGCAATCTGGCTTCGATTGAAGTTAATTGTGTATCACACCCAATGAAATAAAATTCATCTAATTGTTTAGCATATGGATAAATTAACTCTGCAACAGAGTGTAATGATTCACTCGTGATAAACGGCAATGAAGTATCTTTAATATAACGATCGAAAAACAATACTGGCGTATTTTGATTAATATCAACATAAAACTCATCACTATTTAATGAAGTAACAACGATCATAGCATCAACTTTTCGTTCAATTAAGTTTTGTGCCACTTTAATTTCTATTTCTTTATTATAATGACTACAAGTTATTAATAATTGTATGTTTTTTTGTCTAAATGAAGATTCTAAATAGTGCAAAAACATGGAAAAAAAAGAATTGGACATGTCTGGAACTATCACGCCTATGGTATCAGTACTATTTGCTTTAACCAGATATTGGCGAATATGAGCTTGATCACTGTACTGTTCTGCGATGGATAGAACGCGTTGCCGTGTTTGTGTTGAAATGCGATATTTTTTATCTCGTTTATTAAAAATATGGCTGACGGTCGTTGCCGACACGCCAGCCAAACGAGCAATATCATTGATTTTTAATTTATTACTCGCCATAGCACTATTCCCTTTATATATCAACGAGGAGTTCGTTGTTGCTTGTTAGGAAATATTGGATTGCAATTAGCCGAAGGATTTTGGTACCAATACGCAACACTAGCAATATCGTCACAACGTTCATACAATCTTATATCATCGTTACCTATTTGTTGAAATGCAAGTTTAATATTTTTGTGAAATGCAATAGGATCAGGTAAATGCCAACGATATAGCCCATGCATTGGTAGAGCATCATCACCAAAACCGTGTACAGGATTAGCGTCGCCTGTTTGAAAAAAGTCACGCGTTGCATCACGATTGGTTTGATATGGATAACCCATAAATAACGTTTGAAAGCATTTAGCTGATGGGCGACCTTGCTTATCACGATTATGGAATGCCCATGCACCACCAAAATAGTCTTCAGATCCTGTTGAATGTTGAGTTGGATATTCGCTATCATCATCAAGGTAAAACTTAAACTCTCCTTCTCCCCACCAGTAACGTTCCAAAGCGGTTAGAGCTAAGTAAGTACCGACATAATAACCATGCCCTTTGATATTATCTAATAGCACATAATCTTCGGCATAATTAGTTACTCGTTGCCTACGCCATTGAGCATGAAAATAAAGTGGAGCCTCAAATGGTTTTGGCATTAAGGCATAATTAATAGTAAAGAAGAAATGCTGCAAATCAGCTTCATGTTCATTTTGAATTTCAATTCTTGCTTTTTTATTAAATGGCATTCTAAAATAACTATTAAATCCCCCCGTAGGATTAACTACGATTGGCATTGAATTAATATCACATCTTGCTCCAAAACCATTACAAAAGAAATCACCAATCGGGCTTTCGACTGATGGCACTGATTCATCATCCCAGTAAATGCGAATAACAACATCACGTAACACAAAACTACCGCAATGTGTTCTATCAGTTAAGGTAAACCACATATGACGAATTTCTGCAGGCCCTGAAATTTCGGCAATAGTGACTGTTTTACCAGCAGGAATTGAAATGCATCCCTGTCCTTTACGGCTTGGACCTAAAATGCTTGCTTTCATGCAAGATTTACCTTTTTCTCCTGTCATATTTTCTGGCGAAATAGTTCTAGTCTGTTCAAAGTGAAATTGTGTTACTGAATTATATATGTTCATTATCAATCCTTACTAATGTTTATAAAATGCAATTTGTTAAAACTATTTATATTTAACTAATTTTTTTATTTATGTATTTTGCTTTTTTATCACCGCATAAAAAGAAAATAGCAAAAATCATAAATCCTAAAACGACTAACCCAAGATGATTAAATGTTGTTGATGCACCATTGGTATCATAAAAATCACCGACAAGAGTAGAAAACAAAATAACACCAACAGAGCCTGCAACCTGATAACCGATTAAAAAGACGGTTGCTGAAAGACGAGCATTAAAATTAATATCAATATATTTAAATACGGAAACTAAAATGGTAGAAATCTCTAAACAGTGCATAAGTTTAATGATTGAAATAATGGCAATGCTACTAACATGCCCTGTAAGGAAGATGCGCGAAGCTGAAATAAATGCAGCAAAAATCAAAGCATTTTTTGCCCCAACACGATTTACAACGAATGGCACGCAAAACATCACAGCAGCTTCTAGAAAAACTTGAAACGAGTTTAAGATACCATATAAGCGATAGCCATCATTTACATCTTCAAATTGCTGAGTAAAATAAACAGGAAACAATTGCTGATCATAAATATTATAAAGACTATAGGTACCAAGCACATAAACAACAAATATCCAGAATTTTTTCAGCGCAAAGACAGACATAATTTCGTTAAAACTTAATTTGTCCTTTTTCTGAAAAATTGCTTCAGATGATTTGTTTAAATCTGGTTTAAAATTAAAATTTAGAATCATAAAACAGATTCCTACGACTGATGCAGCCCAGAAATTCAAATGAGGATTTATGCTAATCAAAATACCAGCAATAAAAGTACCTACAGCATAAGCAATACACCCCCAAGTGCGACATTGACCAAATTCAAATCCAAATGCTCGGCTGATTTTTTCACAATAGGAGTCAATTAATCCCATTCCAGCAACCCAACCAAACCCCAAAAAGAAACTACCAAAAATAACGCCAATATAAAAACTATGCCGTAATAGAGGTTCATAAACATAAATTAATGCAGGAGCAGCACAGGTAATAATGATACTTTGAAACCAGATAAGATGTTTTTTCAGAACTAATTTATCCTGATAAACACCATACACAATCATAATAATTAATGAGATAAAGTAATTAAATGAATAAATAATGCCTGTCTGTTTTGCCGTTAAACCAATCTCCTTACTTAGCCATATGGCATAAAATGAAAAGACGAAACTACCTGCAGCGTAATACATAAAACTGTAACATGAAGCAAACCAATAAGTTGGTTTGTTATAAAATGCGTTTGTCATAATTTATCCTATAAAAAGTGAACCACTGTAATTGAGTATGCAGAGCTAAAAATTTAGCTTTAAAGGGTTTATTGGATAAATGTGATCAACATCAAAATTATTTTATTAACTTAGATAAGAAAAATTATTGTGCACAATTTTATTTTAAAAAAAATTAATAGGTTAAAACAAAAGGAGTGAAAATTTTATAGAAAGAAATAAAACATTATATTTGACTAAATTCTGATATAAACCGATAGGAAAAATTTTTATGATCTTATTAGCGTTATTTTATATAAAAAATAACGCTAATATATTACGGATTGACATATTCCGTGATGTCATAATAGGCTAACGTTGATCATCAATAGTAACCCCTGTTGGTGGGATAAATTTAAATTTATTTAAATCAACTTTACCTAACACTTGGTGAGACAAGTCATAAAAACTACGCTGACCATCTTCTTCAATTATCGTAAAATTTGAGATCATGCCAGTTGGTAAAACCGAAATGACAAAGTCTTGATTAGAACCATCTGTTGGCTTAAGTGTAAATGAATTCTGCCTACGCGTTACATTATAAGCATTCCAAATCGGATTATGGCTATCAGAAATAAGTAACATTAAACGATTATCAACGGCTTTTTTCAAATTCATGACACTCACTTGCTCAACAGCTGGCGTATAAACCCAAAGACTTTCACCATCTGAGATAATTGATGTTACATCAGGCTCATTCATTGTCCAATTAAAATAATAAGGCCTTGTCACCCATAAATCGCCTTTTCCTTGTTGAACAGGTTGATTATCGACAGTTTTTACATCCTGTGAAAACTGAGCATAAAAGCCATCAATTTTATCTAGGCGTTGTTGCAAAACTTCTTTATCGTTTGCCCATGCTGACGACATACTAACCAATAACCCAATTAATAATAAAAATTTTTTCATGATAAATCCTTATGTCTGCGTCCTAGAAAATAATTGTATTCTAAAAAAACTGTTAACAAACTAAATTTAAGTAAGAATATTAGCTTTTTTCGATTTATGCGGAAAGCTATTTTATTTTTCACTTATTGATTAACAAGTATATAATACGTTTAATATCGCAAAGAATGGATACAGTGTATCATGCCTAGTATGTCTTTTGAATTTACAACTGATGAATTTAAGCCTCTAGCAGCAAGAATGCGCCCGCAGATCTTATCACAATACATTGGGCAAACACATCTATTAGGAAAAGAAAAACCACTTTCAAAAGCCATTGAAGCGGGTAATTTACATTCAATGATTTTATGGGGACCACCAGGTACAGGTAAAACCACGCTTGCTGAAATTATTGCTCACCATGCTAATGCCAAAGTTGAGCGTATTTCGGCGGTAACTTCTGGTATCAAAGATATTCGAGAAGCAATTGAATGTGCCAAAATTAATCAACAATCAGGGGTAAGAACGATCTTATTTGTTGACGAAGTCCATCGTTTTAATAAAAGCCAACAAGATGCTTTTTTACCGTATGTTGAAGACGGCACCGTCACATTTATTGGTGCAACGACGGAAAACCCATCTTTTGAATTAAATTCAGCATTATTATCTCGTGCTAGGGTCTATTTACTTAAATCATTGAGCAATGATGATATTGAGCAAATTTTGCAACAAGCGATGGAAGATCCCGATTGTGGTTATGGCAACCGAAATATTACTCTACTAGAAGAAGCAAAAAAACAAATTGCCGAATTCGTTGGTGGTGATGCTAGACGAGCGCTTAACACTCTTGAATTGCTTGTTAATATGTCGGATGGCAAAGCATTAACACCTGAATTACTAAAAGAGGTCATTGGTGAGCGAAGTGCAAGATTTGATAACCAAGGTGACCGTTTTTATGATCTTATATCAGCTGTTCATAAATCAATTAGAGGCTCAGCCCCTGATGCCGCTCTTTATTGGTATGCAAGGATAATTTCGGCTGGTGGTGATCCATTATACGTAGCACGTCGATTATTAGCCATTGCATCAGAAGATGTTGGTAATGCTGATCCAAGAGCCATGCAAGTAGCTTTAGCTGCTTGGGACTGCTTTACTCGAGTTGGGCCAGCAGAAGGTGAGCGGGCTATCGCTCAAGCCATTGTTTATCTTGCTTGTGCACCTAAGAGTAATGCCGTTTATCTTGCTTTTAACCAAGCGATGAAGGATGCAACATCCAAACCAGATTATGATGTCCCTGAACACCTACGCAATGCGCCAACCAGTTTGATGAAAAATTTAGGTTATGGTGCGCAATATCGCTATGCTCATAATGAGCCCAATGCCTTTGCCGCCGGAGAAAACTATTTTCCCCCTGAAATGGCCGATACAAAATATTACCATCCAACAATGCGTGGTGCGGAAAAAAATTATGCCGATAAACTAGCATGGATAGAAGAACAAAATCGCACAAGCACCTTACAACGCTACAAATCTAAATAAAATAGCTAATTTTGTGTTCTTTTATCATCTCACGTCTATAGTCTTAATTGCTTAAATATTCAATTAGCTCTCTATTTTTATAAATAAATATAAAAATCTCTCGAAAGATCTTAACTAATTATCAAATAGGTAATAGCAATTATTTTATTGTTATTAATTTGTTTACACTATAAAATTAGATGATATTCATTCTATGAAAAACAAACTTTACATAGAAATTTAATGCAAATATATAAATGATAATTTTAAACACAGAACAAATAATAAGTAGTAAATAGCATGAAAAAAAGAATAACTAAAAGGGACTTTAATAAGATTATATCTGGGCTGAGTCCTTTCTTTTTTAGCGCAGAGATTTGTGCTCAATTAGTAGCTCAAACAGTTAAAAGTATTGAAGGGACTCCACCATCATTATCGCCACAATTAGAAAAAAATATAGAAGATTTGGAGCTATTTGGATTAGCTGTTGACAATAAAAATTACTATGGAAACGAGGTAACACAACTTCCAATATCATCAGCTTATCCATTAAAAAGTCAAATTAAAATAGCTCCAATAAAACAACCTGATACACAACAATATGTTGATGTTGATGGTGATGAATTAGGATACCTTACAACACAATCCCCTCCACAAATGATATGGTATTATACTGATACTAAAAACCAAATGGTAGAATTTACTCCTGCAAAATCTGACACACTCTGCTCATTAGCAGAAGAGGGAAAACTGGGTCCGTATAAAATAAAAATATTAGGGGATTTAATATTAACGTCAAAATATGGAAATCCATCTACTAAGCAATATCCCAATAATAAGGTGACCCAACATCCATCTAAAACCTATACGATAAGTCCCGATGCTGGGTTCTGTTACGCAAAACCAGAGCTACAACCTGATGATGCAAAAGGGAGTGCTGCTAATCAATGGGATGAAAAGAATGGTTTCTTAACTCAATCTAATATTGATGCAAGCAGAAACTTCCCAACAACAGCTTTTTATGGTGCAAAGTTTGATCTTCTATTAGCAAAGAATGGACTTGCCCAAAATTACATTTGGAAGATAATAAAAGGAGATAGACTTGTGACTATTTCTAGTAATGCTGATACAGTGGCAGTTATGTTCAATACCGAAGAAGCGAAGAACACTAAAATGGCTTGGGATCATATTATGAAATCTGATAACGGGTATACAGTTATCATTCAAGGAAAAAATAAAATTACTGGCAAGACTATTGAGTATTCATTTACTATTACCAAATGGTTTAGTGGCTGGGATAAAAACCTAATTGGCCAACCAAGGGCCAATAGAGGAAGTGCAGAAGATATAGTTTCAGGGTGCAAAAATTTAGACGGCAATTATCGTATAAGCCATGCAAATGAAGTAAGCAATGCACCAAAAGGTAAAAATGCAAAATTCACCCGAGAAATAGGCACATTATTAGGCGAATGGGGTGATCCAAACCAAAATGCTTATCCTAACTCTTGGGCGGCAGCACCAAACCAAAGTAATTCTTATAAGCGCCTTTGGCTATATGATGAGGATGAAAAAGAATATTGTGATTTACACACTTACAATGCTGTATATCACTGCCGAGGAGAAGGTGAGTCTAAAAATGGTATCTGCACTGCTATTAAATAAAAACTTTAATTCAACCCTCTAAAGGATTTAATTAATAACATTCAATATCTGGTATTTTGATTCAATATTTACCTGTTCATTTCTTATATTAGCTTGTATTTAAAACACAAGCTACAACACAAATAATTGTGCTGTGGCTTGTGTTTTTATACACAATTTCACTCATTTCTAATAACAAAATTTTTATTATTAATTGAATAATAATCTACTATCTACTAATAGAAATGAATGAACGATTATTGCAAATCGCATTGATCTGTAACCATCTCATAAAATAGTACAGCAAAAAGTAGTAAATTCTCTATGATAAAAATTAAAGAGGATTTAACTATGAAAAAATGGCTGAAAATCAAATCTTACCTATTTTAAAAGAAGCAGAGGCAGGTATTCCTGTTAAGGAGCTTTGTCGTAAATAAGGTATGGGTAATTCAACTTTTTATCGATGGAGGAAAATAGGGTGGTTGGAAACTTCAAACGTCTAAAAGAGCTAGAGGCTGAAAATCGTAAGCTCAAACAGATGTTTGCTGAGCTGAGTTTAAAATCACAGCTTCAAAAATAAATCATAAAAAAGCGCTAGCGCTAACTCAAGCACGTAAAACTTGGTCACAGCAACTACAACAAAATTATTCAATCACATTGCCATGATTTGTGCAATTAACGTATGAAAAAAATTTCAGCAACAGCATTATCCCAACAATTGCTAGTTCGGTTCATACTTTGGCTAAGTCTATGCCGTAACACTAACCGCTTAAAATCCGTACGGCAATATTAACTTCCTCGATCAATATGAAGTGATACACCTTTAGGAAATTGACGACGAAATAAAGCATGTTTCAGTGTGTTACAAACTAAATTCCTATCAATATGCGAACTTGTTTGCTGTCTAATCACTTTTCGACCGAATAAATCAATAATCACACAAAGGTATAACCAGCCTTCATGTGTTTTGATATAAGTGATATTAGTGACCAAAACTTGATTAGGGCGCTCAGGATTAAACTGTCTATTTAAGGTATTGGGCAGCATGTTATAAAATAGCTTAGGTGCTACCCGAAGTTTAAATTTGCGTGCTACTTTACTTCGTAATCCTAATTTTTGTAATATTCGACTGACGGTTCTTTTTGATACATCGTAGCCTTTGTCTCTGATATCATGTACTAAACTTGGTGCACCTAAGCGGGCTTTATGTTGCCAATAAAGCGCTTTGATATTATCAAACATCCCCCGTTGATTTAGTCTCACGTTTTAGCCAAGCATAGTAACCTGATACACTCACTTTCAACTGACAACAGACCGGCGGTATCAGATACGATGACAAATGTTGTTTCATATATTGGTACTTCACTGACTTGGATTGTTGATGAAGTACACATTTGCTTTTTTTTAGAATTTCGCATTAGATAAAGCATAATCTTCCGCTTGTTGTTTAAACTCTACACTAAATTTTTTTGACCATAATGTGTTCGTCTATGATTGTTAGTTATATAATAGAAATGACATTTATCCATTTTTTTGGTGATGATCAGTATGGGGTATTTACATATTAGCTATCGAAAAATAAAAGATATCAGCAATAAATAAAATTACTATAAATAGATGTATGCTATTAATGGCGCCTGAATTGATCGTATCAAACGATTTGTTTATATAAAATAAAGCGCCTATGCTAAGCAATCCCCTATCCAAAATTTAAACCAAAAATCTTAATTAAAATTAAAGCCACAATGATTGTTTTAAATAGAGATAATGGAAAAAATAATAATGAATGTAGCTAAAAAACATATTAAAACAATTGTGTGTTCAATATACCTATTACAATTTACAACAATAAGTTATGCCATTTTATCTGCCCAAACAGTCAATATAATTGAAGGAAGTAAACCTCGATTATCTGACAAAATTGAGGTGCATATTGATGATTTTGGTCTGTTTGGTTTAACAATTGATAATAAGAATTATTATGGTAATGAAATGGGCAATGCTATATTACCCATTAGCTATCCATTTAAAAACCACATAAAGCTAGCCCCACTAAAACAACCAAATAATGAGCAATATACAGATGTTGATGGTGATGAACTAGATTATCTTGCCATAAAAGAAAAAGTAGAAATGATCTGGTATTACACAAATTCATCAAACCAATTAGTCGAATTTACACCAACAGACAAAGAGACGTTTTGCTCATTAACCCAGAAAGGGCAATTAGGGCCTTATAAAGTAAAAATATTTGCTGATTTAACATTATTTTCAAAGTATGGAGAACCTAAAGCTAATGAATATCCAAATGTCAATATCCGCACTCACCCGTCAAAAATTTATACCATATTGGAAGACTCTGGTATATGCTATGCGAAACCTGAGCTTGCTCCCTCACAAGCAGCAGTTAGTGTAAGAAATGAATGGGATAAAAACTATGGTTTCTTAACTCAATCTAATGTTGATGCAAGCAGAAACTTCCCGACAACAGCTTTTTATGGTGCAAAGTTTGATCTTCTATTAGCAAAAAATGGGCTTGCCCAAAATTACATTTGGAAGATAATAAAAGGAGATAGGCTTGTGACTATTTCTAGTAATGCTGATACAGTGGCCGTCATGTTTAACACCGTAGATGCGATGCACACTGAAATGGCTTGGAACCTTATTATGAAATCTGATAACGGGTTTACAGTTATCATTCAAGGAAAAAATAAAATTACTGGCAAGACTATTGAGTATCCATTTACCATTACCAAATGGTTCAGTGGCTGGGATAAAAACCTAATTGGCCAACCAAGGGCCAATAGAGGAAGTGCAGAAGAAATAGTTACAGGGTGCAAAAATTTAGACGGCAATTATCGTATAAGCCATGCAAATGAAGTAAGCAATGCACCAAAAGGTAAAAATGCAAAATTCACCCGAGAAATAGGCACATTATTAGGTGAATGGGGTGATCCAAACCAAAATGCTTATCCTAACTCTTGGGCGGCAGCACCAAACCAAAGTAATTCTTATAAGCGCCTTTGGCTATATGATGAGGATGAAAAAGAATATTGTGATTTACACACTTACAATGCTGTATATCACTGCCGAGGAGAAAGTGAATCTAAAAATGGTATCTGCACTGCTATTAAATAAATACCTTAATTCAACCTTTTAAAGGATTTAATTAATAACATTTAATATCTAGTATTTTGATTCAATATTTACCTGTTCATTTCTTATATTAGCTTGTATTTAAAACACAAGCTACAACACAATTAATTGTGCTGTGGCTTGTGCTTTTATGCACAATTTATCCCATTTCTAATAACAAAGATTTTATTATTAATTGAGTGATAATCAACCAATAGTAAGGGAGTAAGCGATTCTTGAAAATGATATTGATCGAAAAAATCTATTATCAGTATTGTAATTAGTTATGCTAAATCATTTAGTACTTTAAAATACATTAGCATTATTTTTAATAAAAAAATTGAATTTAATACTATAAATAATAATGAATTAATTTTATTTAAATATGATTAGTGATGAAAGGGATATAAAAGTGAACTAAATTAAAGGCAAAAAATTTAAAGCAACTTTCAACTTAATACTATCTTTTGCAAATTTCATCAATTTTTATCATCAGAAGTTGAAAAAATATAGATGATGTAGAATTGTTTGGTTTAAATGTTGATGGCTAAAATTATTATGGTACTGAACTCAAAAATACATCTCTGCAAACCAACTATTCATTCAAAGACAGAATTAAAGTAGCACCGCTTAAGTAGCCCAATATTATGATAGCGATAAACTTGATTTTTTAAGTATCAATCATAAAGTCAACATGACTTAGTATTATACAAACGCAGAAAAACAATTAGTTGAGTTTACACCAACATCGACTTTCTGGCTCAAAATGGGTCTGCTCAAAACTATATTTGGCCAATAAACTAGGTAACGATCTTGTTACAAGCACTAATGACAACGATGTAGTAACAGCGTTATTCAATACCAAAAATGCACTTGAAGGTAGTTCTTAACATTGAGGTATTTTCACTTTTTCCACTTATACCTATCTTTACTCTTTTTTTAACAAAAAGCTGAATTTACATTTTAAAACTAATTCGCTTGATTTTAGTTAAAAAATTCACGTTATTGATTAATAAACACACTATATATAGTGATAAACTGATTAATAGGCACTATATATTGTATATTTTGATAATTATCAATTATTATACCTTACAATAAATTTTACAATTTAAGTGGATAGAAAGAATGAATAAATCAATACTAGTAACCAAACGAGATGGAAATAAAGAACCAATCAATCTCGACAAAATTCATCGAGTCATTGCGTGGGCAGCCGAAGGGCTAGAAAATGTTTCCGTTTCTCAAGTTGAATTACGCTCTCATATCCAATTTTATGATGGAATTAGAACATCAGACATCCATGAAACAATTATTCGTGCAGCAGCTGACCTGATTTCACAACAATCCCCTGATTACCAGTATTTAGCAGCACGCTTAGCGATTTTTCATTTACGCAAAAAAGCTTATAACCAATTTACACCGCCGGCACTTTATGAACACGTGAAAAAAATGGTTGGCAGTGAGCATTACGACAAGCATCTACTTGAAGATTATACGCAAGCGGAGTTTGAACAAATGGATAAGTTTGTTGACCACTGGCGTGATATGTCGTTTTCCTATGCAGCGGTTAAACAGCTTGAAGGTAAATATTTGGTTCAAAATCGCGTTACTGGAGAGATTTATGAAAGTGCGCAATTTTTATATATTTTAGTTGCGGCTTGTTTATTTGCCAATTATCCGAAAGAAACACGCCTTAACTATATTAAACGCTTTTATGATGCGGTATCTACCTTTAAAATTTCATTGCCAACACCAATTATGGCAGGGGTTCGTACACCTACTCGCCAATTTAGCTCTTGTGTATTAATTGAGTGTGATGATAGCCTAGATTCTATCAATGCAACGGCAAGCGCGATTGTTAAATATGTATCACAACGAGCTGGAATTGGCATAAATGCGGGGCGAATTCGTGCTTTAGGCAGTTCAATTCGTGGTGGTGAAGCTTTCCATACTGGTTGCATTCCATTTTATAAATATTTTCAAACTGCTGTTAAATCATGCTCACAAGGCGGGGTACGTGGTGGTGCAGCAACCATTTTTTACCCAATTTGGCATTTAGAAGTCGAAAGTTTACTGGTTTTACGTAATAATCGTGGTGTTGAAGAAAACCGTGTACGCCATTTAGATTATGGCGTACAAATCAACAAACTAATGTATCAACGGTTAATTAAAAATGAAAACATTACACTATTTAGTCCATCAGACGTACCAGGGCTTTATGATGCTTTCTTTGCCGATCAAGATAAATTTGAAACACTTTATCACCAATATGAACAAGATGTAAATATTCGTAAACGCGTGGTTAAATCCGTTGAACTCTTTGCATTACTAATGCAAGAACGCGCATCAACAGGACGAATTTATATTCAAAACGTTGATCATTGCAATACGCACAGCCCATTTAATGCTCAAGTAGCGCCAGTTCACCAATCTAATTTATGTATGGAAATTGCGCTACCAACTAAACCGCTTAATAATGTCAATGATGGAAAAGGTGAAATTGCACTTTGCACATTATCTGCCTTTAACCTTGGCAAAATTGAATCATTAGATGATTTTGAAGAACTTGCTGACTTAACAGTACGCGCGCTCGATTCACTACTAGATTACCAAAACTATCCAGTTCCTGCGGCGCGAAACTCTTCAATCAACCGTCGGACATTAGGAATTGGTGTAATTAACTATGCTTATTATTTAGCAAAACATGGGGTTAAATATTCCGATGGCAGCGCTAACAATTTAACTCATCGCACTTTTGAAGCCATGCAGTATTATTTGTTAAAAGCATCAAATAACCTTGCTAAAGAAAAGGGGGCGTGCCCACTATTTAACGAAACAACTTATGCTCAAGGTATTTTACCAATCGATACTTACAAAAAAGATTTAGATACTATCACTAAAGAACCATTACACTATGATTGGGAATCACTACGAGAATCGATTAAAACTTATGGACTGCGTAATTCCACGTTATCAGCACTCATGCCATCTGAAACCTCGTCGCAAATTTCCAATGCAACAAATGGTATTGAACCACCACGTGGTTTTATAAGTGTGAAAGCCTCTAAAGATGGTATTTTAAAACAAGTGGTACCTGACTATAAAAATCTAAAAAACTTTTACGAACTACTTTGGCAACTCCCTAATAATACTGGATATTTACAATTAGTGGGGATCATGCAGAAATTTATAGATCAATCTATTTCGGCGAACACTAATTATGATCCAACCAAATTCCCGAATGATAAAGTTCCGATGAAACAGCTATTAGCTGATTTACTCACGGCTTACAAATATGGTGTAAAAACCCTTTATTATCACAATACACGTGATGGCGCTGAAGATATTCAAGGCGATATTGAATTTAAAGCAAGTGATGATGGTTGTGAAGGCGGAGCGTGCAAAATCTAATTGCCTCATTCAGCACTAAAATAAAAGTATAGGATAATTGAGCGGTTATCCTATACTATTCCTATTTTTTCTTTTTGTTTAAAGAAAAATTATCCAATTTCGTTAGGAGTTCGATTATGAGTATGAATTACAGCACCTTCTCACACGTCCACAATGATCAACTAAAAGAGCCAATGTTTCTTGGACAACCGGTAAATGTTGCTCGTTATGATCAACAAAAATACGAAATGTTTGAAAAATTAATTGAAAAACAACTGTCCTTTTTTTGGCGCCCTGAAGAAGTTGATATCTCTCAAGACCGAATTGATTATGCTGCATTACCAGAGCATGAAAAGCATATTTTTATTAGTAATTTAAAATATCAAACGTTGCTTGATTCCATTCAAGGACGTAGCCCGAATGTTGCATTATTACCACTTATTTCAATCCCAGAGCTTGAAACATGGGTTGAAACGTGGTCATTTTCAGAAACGATACATTCTCGATCATACACACATATTATTCGTAATATTGTTAACGATCCTTCTGTTGTTTTTGATGATATTGTCACGAATAAAGAAATTCAAAAACGCGCTGGTGATATTGCAGGTTATTATGACGATCTTATCAGCTATGCCAGCTATTACAATCTACTTGGCGAAGGTAAACACAATGTTAATGATAAAACCATCACCATTAGCTTACGAGAACTCAAAAAGAAATTATATCTTTGTTTAATGAGTGTAAATGCGCTTGAAGCCATCCGCTTTTATGTCAGTTTTGCTTGCTCATTTGCTTTTGCTGAACGTGAGCTAATGGAAGGCAACGCAAAAATTATCAAACTTATAGCACGTGACGAAGCCCTACATCTAACTGGCACACAATTTATGATCAACACATTGCGCAGTGGTGAAGATGATCCTGAAATGGCCGAAATTGCCAAAGAGTGCGAACAAGATTGTTATAACCTATTTTTACAAGCAGCTAACCAAGAAAAAGAATGGGCCGAATACCTGTTTGAGGGTGGTTCAATGATCGGTTTAAATAAAGATATCTTATGCCAATATGTCGAATATATCACTAATATTCGCATGCAAGCAGTGGGGCTAAAACTACCATTTGATACTAAATCAAACCCAATTCCATGGATCAATAACTGGCTCGTATCTGATAATGTCCAAGTAGCTCCACAAGAAGCGGAAATGAGTTCTTATTTAGTTGGACAAATTGATTCTGAAATTAATGAAGATGATTTAAGTGATTTCAAATTATAATTTTTATACTAAATGGTATAGCTCCTAAAAGCTTTTTACAAAAGGAACAAATTATTGTTCCTTTTTTATAAATAATATCGGTCGCTAAAGATTTGATTACTTCCAACTGTCACTTGACAGACATTTAAAATCAGGTAACGATATAGCTATTGAATTGTCTTGATATTAATTATATAGCTATGACTAAAACACATTTGTGTTACCCTATCTCTCCTCTTAATTTTAGCGATGACCAAATAAATATCAGCTATCTAAAGCAGCAACTTGAAGCTTTTCAACAATGGTCTATGATTCAATTTGAGCAACAAGTTGATATTGATATATTAGTCTATTTACGTAGTCAATTTATTGATCGTTTGCTTGAGCGCCTATGGTGTTTTTATCAAATTCCTAAACATGTATCTTCTTTTTTTAAACGTAATCGTATTGCTTTAATCGCTGTTGGTGGTTATGGTCGCGCTGAATTACATCCTTTATCGGATATTGATATTTTGATTTTAAGTGATTATCCGTTGGTAAAAGAGATTGAAAAACAGATTAGTGATTTAGTTCGTTTGTTATGGGATTTACGTTTAGATATAGGGCATAGTGTTAGGACATTAAGAATTTGTTTACAAGAAGCAAAAAACGACATTACCATAATGACCAATTTGATTGAATCAAGGCTTATTTCGGGCAATCAATTATTGTTAGATGAGCTACATAAACAAATTTTTAGCGATAAAATTTGGCCTTCTCGAGCTTTTTATAAGGCAAAAATCCAAGAACAACATGAACGCCATAAGCAGTATCACAGCACCTCTTATAATCTTGAGCCTGATTTAAAAAATAGCCCCGGCGGTTTGCGAGATATGCAAACTATTCAATGGATAGCAATTCGTCATTTTGGTGGTGAATTTTTACAAAAAATGGCTGATTTCAAATATTTAACCCATGAAGATATTGCAGACTTTAAAACTTGTCGTAAGTTTTTATGGCGAATACGTTTTGCGCTTCATTGCGTCATTTCACGTTATGATAATCGTCTGTTATTTGATCGCCAGCTTAGTATTGCCAACATGCTAGGTTACAAAGGTGAGGGCAATACGCCAGTAGAAAAAATGATGCATGACTATTACCGAGTTGCACACAATATTACAGAACTTAATCAGATGTTATTACAACTGTTTTATGAATCTATACTTGAGCATCCCCAAAAAAGTAAACCTTATAATATTGATGAGCATTTCCAAATTAGAGAAAACCTAATTGATATAAAAAATGATAATCTCTTTAAAACAGATCCTGTTATGATTATGCAGCTTTTTTATACGATATTGCTTAATCCACAAATCACGGGGCTTTATTCAAATACCATTAGGCAGTTACGTTCGGCAAGAAGAAAATTAAGTACTTTGCTATGCGAAGATCCCAAATCTCGACAAATATTTATGATGATTATCAAACATCCTGATGCAATAAAAAAAGCTATTTTACCCATGCATCAATATGGCATATTGGCCGCCTATATTCCAGATTGGAAGCATATTGCTGGAATGATGCAGTTTGATCTTTTTCATACTTATACGGTTGATGAGCATACGATTCGGTTACTAATTGAATTGGATAACTTAAAAACAGATAGTGGTAAGCGAAAGCACCCTAATAGTTCAACTGTGTTTACTAAATTATCTAAACCGGAACTACTGATTATTAGTGGTTTATTTCATGATATCGGTAAAGGCCGACATGGCGATCACTCTGAAATAGGTGCACAGCTTGTTGAAAAATTTTGCCAGTTGCACGAACTCGAAACCAAAGACATTGATTTAATTTGCTGGTTAGTCCGCTATCACCTACTGATGTCTGTTACCGCTCAAAGCCAAGATTTACAAGATCCAGCAGTAATTCGAGGATTTATTCAACAAGTAAAAAGCAAACGTCGCTTACAGTATTTGCTTTGTTTAACAGTAGCAGATGTTTGTGCAACCAATGAAACACTTTGGAATAGCTGGAAGCAAAGCCTAATACGCCAACTTTATTTTACTGCCATGCATTCCTTTGACTCGGGTATTCATCAAATTCCTGAACAACGCAGTATTGCACGCCAACATAAACAAGAAGCACTAGCAATATTGCTTGCGGAAAATTATGATCAACAGCAAATTAACGATTTTTGGCTGGATTATCGGGTAGATTATTTTTTACGTTATACAACAGAACAAATTGTAAGGCATGCTCAGCATCTATTACATCATGATTTATCTCAAACACTAGTGTTAATTAATCTCAATTCACATCATGGTGGTAGTGAGGTTTTTATTTATTCACCCGATAGACCTTATCTATTTGCCACTGTCTGTAATACCTTAAGTATGCATAATTTAACAATTCATGATGCACTTATTATTACAAATAAAAAAGGATTTGCCCTTGATACGTTTATTGTATTAGAACCTAATGGCCAAACCATACAAAAAGATCGTCATCAAGGGATTATAAACGCACTAAAAAAAGCGCTACAACAACCAGTTTATCAAGCGGCGAGAATAAAACCCCCAAAGAAAAGATTGCAATCTTTTTCTGTACCTACACAAGTTAATTTCTTATCTGCTTTTAATGAAAGACAAACTTATATGGAACTTATTGCCTTAGATATGCCAGGATTACTTGCTTGCGTTGGTGAAATATTTGCTAATTTAGATTTGTCATTAAGGAGTGCCAAAATTGCCACTATTGGTGAGCATATTGAAGATTTGTTTATCTTAACCGATAAACATAACAATGCGCTTGATGATAATACTTGTAACCAATTACGAGAATCAATAATAACCACTATTGATTCAATGAATTAATCAGTTTAAAGATATCGCTTATGCAATTTTTTATTATTTTATTTCCTATTTTTTGTATTTTTATTGTTGGATTCATCGCTCAAAAAGCACTAAAACTTGATGTAGCCAACCTTTCAAAAATGTCACTTTATGTGCTTTCTCCCTTTTTGGCATTTAAAACGTTTTATACCCATACGTTAACTACCGATTATCTATTTTATATTGGTTATATTTTTGGCTTGTGTTTTTTATTAGTCATTATCATCTCAATTTGGTCGCTGTTCATGAAATATTCAGTTAAAGAGCGTTGCGCTATGATTTTAAGTGCATGCTTTATGAATAATGGCAACTACGGTACACCTGTACTTTTGGTTTTTTTTGGTTCGGTGGGATTTGATCTTGGTGTAATTATGATGGTGTTACAACAATTTGTAATGAGCACAGTCGGTATTTATTACGCTGCAAAGGGCAGTGCTCATAATGATATTGTTAGTCAAAAAGATGTTATTAATAAAGTTATTCGCATGCCAGTTGCTTATGGGGCATTGTTAGGTATTATTTTTCAGTTGTGCCATATTCCTTTATCTAAATCAATAATGACATCCATTGCTATGATTGGTGATTCTTCAATTGTTGTGATTATGATTATTTTGGGAATGCAACTAGCCAAAATAAAGATCAAACAACTTGATTACCCAAAATTGTTGTTTTCATTGCTAACCCGCATGGTTATTTCACCTTTGGTTGCATGTGGTATAGTTTATTTTATGCCTATTTTACCAATTTATAAGCAAGTATTAATTGTATTAGCTGCAATGCCAAGTGCTGCCAATACCACATTAATGTCTGTACAATTTGATACTCGCCCAGAACTGGTATCAAGCGCAACCTTAGTTAGCACATTATTAAGCTTAATCACTTTACCTATTGTACTAACACTTGTTGGCGCGCCAATACCTTTTTAAGCGCCGTTACCAATCTTTACCAAGCAAACTTAGTAAATCCAGCCTTTAAATAGTTTAAAAAAGCCTAAACGCGGTTTTAGACTAGTTAAAAGCATTATCAACAACCTACTTATTGTTTAATCAATAGAATAGCGGGCAATTATTCCTTACCCGTCCATTCTTTTTCGAATTGTTCGACAAACTGAACTAAAAATTGATGCCTTGGCTCAGCTAATTTTTTAGCTGTTTGGGTATTCATCATATCTTTAAGCAACAAAAGTTTTTCATAAAAGTGATTAATAACTGTATTAGGTCTTTTATAATTATCTTCATCCAACGTTATTCGGGGGGAAATATTTGGATCGTACATAATATTATGCTTATTACCACCATAATAAAAAGTGCGTCCAATGCCAATTGCACCCAATGCGTCTAAGCGATCGGCATCTTGTACAATTTGCCCTTCTAATGATAATTCTTTTTTTTGATTAAGATTTTTTCGATATGACATATTTTCAATAATGTCAAAGATCATTTTAATTTCGTTATCGGTTAACGCCTGTAATATTAAATAATCACGCAACTCAATTACAGCTTGATTTACATCAGCAACGACTTTTTCATCAATCACGTCATGCAAATAAGCACTCACAATCACAATAAACGCATTCGCTTTTGGTTCATGCTGTAAAATCTGCTCGGCCAATCTCACTACTCGCTCAATATGCGCCATATCATGCCCCGAAAAGTCATTAGCTAATTTTTGTTTAACAAAAGCTTGTATGGCTTGAATAACACTCTGCTTATGCTTATTTGTTTTATTATTCATAATATTATAGCGAAATTTTAATTTACACATACCGTGCCATAACTCGTGTAACCCCAAGTACTAACCATTCCCTTATTAGAGTGTACTTGAAGATTTATAAGGGGTTCGTAAGGAGGTTTATATGTGTTTTTCGTCCAATAAGCCCGATGACTTGCGAAATTACTACCAGGGTAGCCATAGTTAATATTAACAGAGTCATAAGTTTCTCCCCATTCTGAAAATAGCCCTCCACCAATACGGCGTTGGTAGTTATTACCTTGACCTGCTAAACCTTGATTCCAATATTGAGAATTAGCATTAGTCAGTTGATTAACTGTAGGTATTTGATAGCCTAACTGATTACAGTATTGTTCAGCCTGAGCATAACTATGACTAATACCATTATCATTCTTTCTTACGATAAACCATTTTTTAATGGTAAAACTATATACTTTATTCGTTTTGGCTTTATCGGAATATAAGATAAAGGTCGTCGGTACTGCGGTTGCTGCCTCGGCAGCGCTAGCCCCCTCTTTGGGTCCAACTAACCGAATATTGGCAATGCTGCCATTGCCTGTTATATTTAAATCAATGCCCGATGTAGCCGGTGACTTATCAAACGCCATCTCACTGCCTAAGCTATCAACCATATCCATGGTAAAAAATAGTCCATATGCCCCCATGGTTGGAAAGTTTGATGCCGGATTATTTAAGTCTTGACGTTTAAAACCTTTTGCATCATCCCACTCGCTTGGTGGTCCTGAATAATTCGCCCCATCCCAATTACCTTTGCGGCTATCGCTTAAATATAAGTTAGGCTTGGCAGAATAAGTACAAGCACCTTTAGGTGGGTTTAGATAATATATAACATTATTACTGTACACCATCGGAGTTGAATTAGGGTAGCCATAAGCTGTTGATAAGGTAAAACTATCATGAAACATTTGGATACTATATGGCGCATAGCAATCCTGAAAGGTATCATCTAATCCCATTTCAGTACCATTGGCATCTCGACCTGTAATGGTTAAATTACCCGTTGCGGTAATATCACCATCGCCATCTTTATCCGCCCAAAAACCATTATTATTCAGCAAATCGGTCATTGAAATAGCGTTTTGACCCGATGGAATAAGCGTTTTAATATCACTAAGTTTTATACCATCACGTGGCAATGATATCGGATTAGCTATAGATGAGGGATTGTTTTTTGGGGTTAGCACTTTACCATCAGGTAGCTCGATATTTAAAAATCTATCCGTATCCCACGATTGAGTTTGCCCACCATCAAATGTTAAATAAGGCGCCGAACCTTGTATTGCTTTTGCAGTTTTTGCAGGTTCAACATTAGGTAACACAGCAAATAAAGGATGATTAATGCCTATACAACAATACAAAAATAAAATGGATTTAAAAGTAATGACCTTTTTTTGCAACATCAACGAACTATCCTCCATACTCGTATAATCTAAACCCATAAAAATTTAATATAACGATATATTGATTGCTTATTATGTCGTTAATTTAATTAACACAAACTGTATTTCCAGACGTCCAAATGCCAACTGACCCCATATTGCTGTATATTAAAAGATTATAAAGTTCATTGCCTTGATATGTATTTTGAGTCCAATAAACCTCATTACTTTTGAAATTACTACCAGGGTAGCTGTTAGCAGATTCATAAATTTCTCCCCATTCTGCCAATAATCCCCCACCAATACGGCGTTGATAATTATTCCTCTGACCTGCTAAACCTTGATTCCAATATTGAGAATTAGCATTAGTCAGTTGATCAACTGTAGGTATTTGATAGCCTAACTGATTACAATATTGTTCTGCCTGAGCATAGCTACGATTGCTACCGCTATAATCCTTTCTTGCGATAAACCATTTTTTGATGGTAAAACTATATACTTTATTGGTTTTGGCTTTATCGGAATATAAGATAAAGGTCGTTGGTACTGCGGTTACTGCTTCGGCAGCGCTAGCCCCCTCTTTGGGTCCGACTAATCGAATCTTGGCAATGCTACCATTGCCCGTTATAGTTAAATCAATACCCGATGTGGCTGGTGACTTGTCAAATGTCATCTCACTGCCTAAGCTATCAACCATATCCATGGTAAAAAATAGTCCATACGCCCCCATGGTTGGAAAGTTTGATGCCGGATTATTTAAATCTTGACGTTTAAAGCCTTTTGCATCGTCCCATTCGCTCGGTGGCCCTGAATAATTCGACCCACCCCAATTATGTTTGCGACTATTACTTAAATATAAGTTAGGCTTGGCAGAATAAGTACAAGCGCCTTTGGGTGGATTTAGGTAATAGGTGGCGCTATTAGCCCCTATCCGAGTGGAATTTGGGTAGCCATAAGCCGTTGATAAAATACTATTATCACTATGCATTGTTACACTGTAGGGCGCATTACAATCCTGAAAAGTATCATCTAATCCCATTTCGGTACCATTGGCATCTCGACCAATAATGGTTAAATTCCCCGTTGCGGTAATATCGCCATCACCATCTTTATCAGCCCAAAAACCATTATTATTCAGCAAATCGGTCATTGAAATAGCGCTTTGACCCGATGGAATAAGCGTTTTAATATCACTAAGTTTTATACCATCACGTAGCAATGGTATCGGATTGGCTTTAGATGAGGGATTGTTTTTTGGGGTTAGCACCTTACCATCAGGTAGCTCAATATCTAAAAATCTATCCGTATCCCATGATTGGGTTTGCCCACCATCAAACGTTAAATAAGGCGCCGAACCTTGTATTGCTTTTGCAGTTTTTGCAGGTTCAACATTAGGTAACACAGCAAATAAAGAATAGCTAATCCCCATTAAACAACAAAAAGGTAAAATTGATTTAAAGGTGATTAGGTTATTTATGAATTTTAAATACAAATCACAAAGCAAGTACTGTTTATCCTCATAAAAAAACGAAAAAAGATAGTTTAACTGTCTAAATGGTTTTATTTTATTCTTTTTTATTAAAGCCAGTTGCTTTTTTGAGTTCATGTTACTATTCCTTTACATAGACATCCACATAAATACAAAACACGAGTATAATTATTTTTATAAAATATACCTCGCTGTTGCTGGTTTATTTAATTATTCATAACTGTATATCACTAATTTACACAAACTGTTCTTCCATACGTTCTAGTATCAGTGGCTCCACTCGTAGAATATACCACAAGGTTATAGAGGCGTTCGGCTTGATATGTATTTTGAGTCCAATAAGTATAATTGCTAGCCATATTGCTACCAGGATATCGGTAATCAGACACAGCCCCCCACTCAGCTAAAAGCCCACCACCAATACGACGTTGGTAGTTGTTACCTTGACCCGCTAAGCCTTGATTCCAATATCGGGAATTAGCATTAGTCAGTTGGTTAACGATAGGTACTTGATACCCTAACTGCTCGCAATATTGTTTAGCGTCAGCATACTGACTTACACCTGCATAATCTTTCCTTGCGATAAACCATTTTTGAATCGTAAAGCTGTATACTTTATTGGTTTTGGCGCTATCAGAATATAATATAAAAGTAGTGGGTACGGCTGTTGCTGCCTCGGTTGCGTTAGCACCATCTTTAGGACCGACTAATCGAATCTTAGCAATACTGCCATTGCCCGTTATATTTAAATCAATACCAGAAGTAGACGGCGATTTATCAAACGCCATTTCACTACCTAAGCTATCAATCATATCCATCTCAAAAAATAACCCATTCATTCCGGTTGTAGGGAAGTTTGATGCAGGGTTATTCAGATCTTGACGTTTAAAGCCTTTTGCATCATCCCACTCGCTTGGTGGCCCTGAATAATTCGGCCCACCCCAATTACCTTTATGACTATTACTCAGATAAAGGCTAGGTTTTACAGAATAAGTACAAGCGCCTTTAGGCGGATTTAGATAATAAGTGGCGCGATTAGCCCCTATCGGAGTCGACTTTGGTTCGCCATAAGCTGTTGATAAAATGCTATTATCACTATGCATTGTTATACTATATGGCGCATAACAATCCTGAAAGGTATCATCTAATCCCATTTCAGTACCATTGGCATCTCGACCAGTAATGGTTAAATTCCCCGTTGCGGTAATATCACCATCGCCATCTTTATCCGCCCAAAAACCATTATTATTGAGCAAATCGGTCATTGAAATAGCACTTTGACCCGATGGAATAAGCGTTTTAATATCACTAAGTTTTATACCATCACGTGGCAATGATATCGGATTAGCTTTAGATGAGGGATTGTTTTTTGGGGTTAGCACCTTACCATCAGGTAGCTCGATATTTAAAAATCTATCCGTATCCCACGATTGAGTTTGCCCACCATCAAATGTTAAATAAGGCGCCGAACCTTGTATTGCTTTTGCAGTTTTTGCAGGTTCAACATTAGGTAACACAGCAAATAAAGAATAGCTAATCCCCATTAAACAACAAAAAGGTAAAATTGATTTAAAAGTGATCAGGTTATTTGTGAGTTTTAAATACAAATTATTACACCAATATATTCTAGTCTCATGAAAATGGATAAAATACCTCGATGCCCATTGTTTAAATAACAAATTTTTGTTTTTTTTATTACATTTTTTCTTATTTTTTATTGTGATATTATCGTTTTCCATATTCTTATTATGCAATTCATTGTTAGATTAAAAGAGTTATTTATTATCGCAAATGGTTAATTATTTATCTACCCAGTGTAACATATAACTTTATTTTTAGTACAATATTTAAACATATTATACTGCTGCAAAATATGAAAACAAATAACGAATTACTTCAAAAATGTATGTAATAACGTGATAATATAAAGTACAAGCTGTTTTTATCGCAACATAATCTTTTTTATACAAAGCAAACGCACCCTTTTAATAATAAAAAATCTAATAATTAATGTTTTTTTATATTTTTTTATTTTCTTTGGATTGTTTTCTCTAAAATGGAAAGGTAAAATGCACGAATCAAAATATTATCAAAGCAAATATTGGAGTTGAGTAAGTGAAAATATCAATGCGTAAAGTTTGCCTTGGCAGTTAATAGAATACTTCACCCGTTATCGCCAGTTTATAGCTCTACTATTTGGCCTATCTATTTTTTTTTATAGCACTGATTGTGTGTTGGCACTTACTTAAGGCAATCAATGTTAATGAGCTAAAAAGAGCTATTCATCACCTTTCTATGTCTACAATTTTATTTTCGTGTTTATCTGCTACGGATGGTCAGCTGCACGTTATACGGGCGTCAAATTGAAACCCGCAATATTGTACTGGGCGGAATTTGTGCCTCAGCTATCGGTAATGCAATCGGATTATCAGCATTATCGGGTGGTGCGATGCCGCCTTTATTTTAAACAAGGCTTAACCGCCATAGATGTGGCCAGAATGTCACTTTTTGTGACGTTATCATTAGGTTGTTCTTTATCTTTATTCGCAACAATTGCCGCATTAATCCACGCACAACAAACAATAATGCTAGCGCTTCATATATCAAAAAATGGTATATGGCTGACGGGCAGGGACTGTATTTTGTCTTTAAGCTTTACTGCTTGCTTTTTTGTATTACCATCAATTACCCAAAAAAACTAATAAAGACACAAGGTTATTTCAACTATTTTGTTGGACAATTTGCTTGCCTAATATATGATTTTGATGCAAAAGTACCACGAAACATGGGGAATAGCGAAGTTTATTCTTGCTGGATATTTATTCGGCGGGGGAATATTCTACCTGCTCTTTATAATCGCTTATCAACTGAAGATCAAAAAAGTGTTCAAGCACTTGTAATGATTGCATTTTCTAAAAATGCTAATTTTGAAATTGAAATCAGTGGTTGGCTTGGTCAATCGGGTCATGAAATGAAAACAGCTCCAGAAATCAATAACATCCCTGCCAGCAAACTATTTTGTATATATGGTGAAGAAGAAATAAATGATACTGGATGCTTACAACCAGAAATGAAAGGAGAAACATTTAGATTACCCAGTGGGCACCATTTCGATGAAAATTATGAACATTTGGGTAAAATTATCATGGATGCCATTGATAAAAGAATGTAGCCATTCGATTCATGATACCAAAATGTTTTAAAAAATGATCAAACAGGCGATAATGTGCCTGTTCATATTCAATTTAGCAAAAACGGCTTATTTTCTTTTTACGCTGATTTTGCCTTCTGATAATAACACGCCACAAAGCGTAAACAATGTCCCAATAGCGGCAATCCAAGTAAACGGCTCATGCAAAATCACAACAGCAGCGATAATAGTAAGAATCGGAACCAAATATAAATAAATACTAATTTTAACCGCACCCACTAATTTAACGGCATAATTCCAAGATGCAAAGCAAATAGCCGAGGCACCAACACCCAAAAATAAAAAATTACAAAGGTTAACAGTATTGGTAAAACGTGATAAATTCCATTGAAAATCAAAGAGTGGCAATACAGGAAGCATCAATATCAAACCATAAAAAAAGAATCGTCTTGTTAATAAAATTGTATTGTAACCATAATTACTACTCTTTTTTACTAAAATTGAATAACAAGCCCAAAACAAACACGCTAACATAACAAGCAGATCACCAAGGGGATTGAGCGAAAGCACAAACTGCCCATTAAAACTAATTAATGCAACACCAACAATTGCAAATAAACACCCCATATAAAAACGTTTAGGTGGTGTTTCGGTCTTCAAAAAGAATATCGATAATATTGCAGTAAATATTGGTGCTAACGTGGTAATCACCCCAGCATTAGACGCCGTTGTGTAAGTTAATGCAATATTTTCACACAAAAAGTAACAAGTTACCCCACAAAGCCCGGCGGATAAAAACATACACTCTTGCTTAACGCCCTGCCAAGCCAAAAAACGTGGCGATAATATCCAAAGAGTTAGATAACCAAGTCCAAATCGAAAAAACAAGATCTCAACCGGTTTAAAATCAATTAATAATATCTTAGTTGCGATAAATGTTGTTCCCCAAAGAAACACTGTCATTAAGGCAATTAAGTGTCCTTGTGTCCTTTTTGAAAATAACATAATAATTCTCTCTGCTCACATAACGATTTCGCAACCAAAGTACAGCTCATTGCTCAATCTTTTATTAAAAATAGTAGTATTTAAAACAATTTATGAGAAAACGTTGATAACGAAAGAAAAGGCGCTATTTGAATAATGAAAATTTTAGCAATACTAGCTTTTTATACGCATTATTACAAATTATTTTAAACAAAATAAGCAAAAAAACTAAAGTAAGTAGTTATTAATAAATAAAAAAGAAAGGATTTTACAAAATATGCAAATGGAAGAAATATCAGGCAAAAAAAATCCACTCGAAAACTCGAGTGGAGGGCAAAAAATGAAAAACGTAATCTGTTAATATAGACAAATTAATTAGAGAAAAGTTCAATTTAATTTCATATATTTTTTAATATTTAACAAAATGACAAATAACTTTTTGTTATTTAACAATAATTATTTTTAGAAATAAAATAATTATTCACAATATTACCCATTTATTTTATTAAGCTGTTACATAATTGATTGGTTAATATTCTTACTTTTAACGTTCATAAAATTTATTCTTATACTAAAGCATCTATTTCTCTGAAGCTTTTTTACAAAAGAATGCTACAAATGCTTAATATAATTATAGAAATAACGATATACAGCAACGCAAAATTAACCTAGAAGCAAGCTAACTTGTATTCGTACTTGAATTCGCCTATAATGCCTAGATATTATATTTATACTAACCACATTTGGGGCTGATTCTGGATTCGACGGGATTTGCGAAACCCAAGGTGCATGCCGAGGTGCGGTAGGCCTCGTAAATAAACCGCAAAAAAATAGTCGCAAACGACGAAAACTACGCACTAGCAGCTTAATAACCTGCATAGAGCCTTCTCTCCCTAGCCTCCGCTCGTAGGACGGGGATCAAGAGGAGTCAAACCTAAACGAGATCGTGTGGAAGCCTTGCTTGGGGCGGAATCATTAAACTTAATCAAGCTAGTCAATCAGTAGCGTGTTTGTTCGCAGCGGGTTGATGAAATTTAAAAACAAACTACGCATGTAGTACCAAGGATGTAGAAATTTCGGACGCGGGTTCAACTCCCGCCAGCTCCACCATCATACTGTTCATTAAAATTCACCAACCATCATTAATTCACTATAATTCAAATGTTTTATAGCGTTTTTATGTCAATAAGTATTATGTTAATTCAGTGACAATCAATAGTTTTAGTTATATAATTAGTTATACGCTAAAAACACAACATCACGTATAACTATAAATATATAACTATGGCACGTATAACTACCCCACTCACAGATACTAAAATCAGGACTGCCAAGTCGTTAGAAAAAGATTACACTTTATCTGATGGGAATGGTTTGTATTTACTCGTTAAGTCAATAGGTACAAAGATTTGGCGTTTTAATTATTACCGTCCCACATCTAAAGTAAGAGCTCTTGTGAGTTTTGGATCATACCCTGAGATTAGTTTAGCTGATGCTAGACTAAAAAGAGATGAAGCAAGACAACTACTTGCCAAAGGAATAGATCCTCAACAATATAAAAAAGATCAACTAAAACAACTTAGAGATGAGCAGAATAATACTTTTGAAAAGGTTGCTACTGATTGGTTTAAATTAAAATCTTCATCTAATTTAAAAGCTGATACATTAAAAGATATTTGGCGTTCTTTAGAATTACATGTACTACCTTATATAGGTAGTATTGCTATCACTGAAATTAAAGCAAGAGACTTTATAAATGCTCTTGAACCAATTAAACAACAAGGAAAGCTAGAATCTATTCGACGAATATGCCAACGAATTAATGAGGTTATGTATTATGCGGTTAATGTTGGTTTGATAGATGCTAATCCAGCATCCAAAATCACAGCGGCATTTGCTAATCCTGTTGTAAAAAATATGCCAGCACTACGACCTGAACAATTGCCTGAATTGTTAAGTGCATTGAGTACCGCAAATATAGAAAAGCAGACTTGGTGCTTATTATTTTGGCAACTTTATACAATGACAAGACCAACGGAAGCAACAGGAACAAAATGGTGTGAAATTGATCTCAACAATAATTGTTGGATTATACCAGCTGAAAGAATGAAAATGGGGCGAGAACATATAATTCCTTTATCCTCTCAAGCAATTGATATTTTGCAAATCATGAAACCCATTAGTGGGCATCGCGAATATGTTTTCCCTAGTATGAAATCACCTCATAATAAACCAATGAACAGTCAGACTGTTAATGCTGTAATTAAACGGATAGGTTTTGCTGGTCGATTAGTTGCTCATGGATTCCGTTCTATTGCATCTACAGCACTTAATGAGAATGGTTTTCCTCCTGATGTAATAGAAGCGGCTCTTGCTCATGTTGATAAAAATGAGGTTCGCCGAGCTTATAATCGAGCCATTTACCTTGAACAAAGAATTGAAATGATGCAATGGTGGGGAAATTTTATCGAGAAGGCTAGATTGACTAATAAACAATCAACAATACTGGTCAATTTATAATATTTTATATGTGTTAATCAAATCAAACTGTATTATATAAAATAAGAGAATCAAAATGGATTATAATCAATTTTTTAATTCTATTAATGTTTTTATTGAGGCTCCAATATTTAAATATATAGAGATAGTGATTGTTATATTATTGGTTATTTATTTATCTTTAAAATGGAAAATAGTTATTTTTTTAAAAGATCGATTATGGGGGATCTTATTAGGGAAAAAAAATTCTGAATTTTTTAATGAGCAATGGAAAGAATTTCATAATAATAACATAGATATTGCTCACTTTAATGCTTTATATCATGTTTCTGCCAATACTGAACGACAGATCGAAAAATATCTAAAATGGCTGAAAAGAAATGGAATATCAGCTATCCAAGTGATTAAAATTAAAAGTCTTTTTGACATAAACAAACTATCATTTAAAAAGATTAGGTCTGGGAAATTATCAGCTTTAATTATTGGTGATTTGGCTTTATTTTTTATAGCTCTTTTTTGTTTAAATTTTGTTGTTACTTCTGCTGCATTGATAAAAGTTGGAGAAAATAGCCCCTGGTTTTGGGTGTCAGATAGCTACGCAAGGAGTTCACAAATTTCTTTGATTCCGTTTACTAATACTAACTGGGACTTAACCCCATCTATGTGTAATACAAAAGAATTTAATGCAGAAAAGTGGTCAACGGAAATGAATTTACCCAAGACTTTGGCGAGAAATATTTGTGAGCATTTTGCTAATAAAGAATCAAAAGACAAAATATCGAATATAGTTAAGGAACAAAGGATATTTTTCGGTTTTAACTGTGTATTAATTCTTGTGTATTTTTTATATATTTTTACTTTTTTATCTCAAGTTTTTTATGTTAGAGATTTAAGGTTACAAATAAAGAGGCATAGAACAAAAAAATGGAGTAAATAATCAAATTCATCTTAGTGCTGAGCTATCAAGGTGATTTAAAAAATCACCTTACTATTTTAGTCTTAAAAACTATAACGAACCCCAGCCATTAAATCAGTTGTACTTAGTTTTAACTCTGATTTAGCGTTATTATCAGTAGTGTTGACGCTTATTTTACCGCCATTAGTATAACGTGCAATAACGTCGGCCGACCAATTGTCTGTAATTTTATATGCAGCCCCCAAACCTGCTGCATAAGCAAAACGAGTTTTGTTTTTAGAATCTCCTAGATTCCACCATGAAGTGCAATTTGTCTTAACTCCTTCGAATAAAAGGAGGTAGGGCTTTTAAACTTATGCCATTTTCTTGGGCAAGAGTTTAATAGATATTGAATTTTCTTTATCTGTTCGTCGTCAACTAATGAAATGGCCGCTGGCTTAGGTATAAACTGACGTATTAAGCCATTGGTGTTTTCATTTGTGCCTCTTTACCAGCTTTTATAAGGCTCCGCAAAGTATACGCTAGTATTTAAATAATGCTCAATCGCATGATGATAATTAAATTCCATCCCATTATCAAAGGTGATGCTTTTAACCATCTTTTTAAACGGCGTTAGCAATTTTATTATCATATCTCTCGTTTCGAAGGCGGTGCGTTGATTAAGGCGTCCAATGAGTACTAGTCCAGTTTTGCGCTCAACTAACGTCAACAATGCTTGCTTGTCTTTACGGCTAATAATGGTATCGCCCTCCCAATGTCCTTGCGTTTTCCGACTTTCTACATAACTTGGACGTTGTTTAATTGACCGTTTATATCGGCGGTCTCCTTCTTTAATACTCGGTGCCTTGCAATGCCGATAAGCTTTGCCTTTTCGCCTTAGATAAGGTTTGAATTGTTCATAGCGCGCTTTATTTTGATAAAGGTAGTTATAGATTGATTGGACGCTGATTTTCTTTAAACGTGCAGCAATCTGCTCTGGGCTGTAATAAAGCATGAGGTATTTTTCAACTTGACGCCATACCGAATACTCTATTGCCTTACCATTACCGCTGTTTTTTCGCCTTTTCCGTGCGAGTGTCACCGCCTCATGTGCTTGATAGGCTTGATAAGGATGTCTATTGAGTAGCTGCGCTATCTCTTTTTTATTCTTTCCAGCTTGTAATAATACAAAAATCTGGTATCTTTCCTTCCTAGAAAGGTGATTATAATACATAGCAATCTCCAAACTGTGGTGGTGCGAAGGGGCTAGTATAAATCACCTTTCTACTTTCTTCACTCCACCGTGTCTAAAATTGCACTTCATGTTTGAATCCAGGTAATACCGGCGATAAAATAAATGCAATAATTATGCATACAACAAATACAAATGGAATAAACATTTTTGTATACAGTTCCAATAAAAAATTTAGTATGTTACCGTTGTTGTATAAAAAGGTAACTTTAATTATTGCAATTAAAAAAGTAATAAAGATTATGCTAAAAACCCAATAACTTATGTTGAGAGAAGAATTTACCCAACGCATGATAATAAACACAATAAGCAGTATAAAAATAGAAGCGAAAACAAATACAATGTCAGTGTAGTTTGTAAAAACGGTTATCTCACGTCTGTTACTCTTGAAGGAACCATAAATAGCTATCGCTAAAGCGGTAGCTAATATTTCCCAGAACAGATAACTAGATTCACTTTCCAATGTTATAGGTTTTTGTTGAATTGTAGCAAAACATGGGATTGGAATAATAAGCAGAATTAAAACAACGCTCATTATTAACTGAGTATTTTAATAGTTTATTAGTCAGTTTTTACTAAAACTGTTCATAGGTTTTATTTTGCATCTTTTGTATCAACATTTTAGGAGCACTAAAATCGACCGCTAGAGTAAAACTTCCATCCTCGTAAGACTGTATGATTATTTCTGCTTGACGAGTATTTAATGGACTTTTTTGTAGTAAATCAATATATGAATTAGCCGTTTTAAGCGTTTGTTGTAGTGATTCGTTGTTAATGTTAATAATATTCAATGAAGATGAGCTATCGAAACTTTCCATCATAAAATCTTCAACTATTTTTTGGCATACAATATTACCTTTAGTCTTAACAATATAAAAAAGGTCAATATTTTTGTCATCATTTGCTATATAAACAGCTGAAAAGTTTTTTCCTAATGCCGACATTAGTGAAGTAAATTTATTAGCATTCTCATCGAATTTTGTTTCTAAGTATACTGATTCCAATTTTTCATCACTATCAAAAGTTAATAACATGTCCCATTCGAAATCTAAAAATTTTTGGTTATAACCATATAATTCAGAATTATTTTGAGGATTTGATTCAAGTTGATATTTATTTAATACGTCATTTTTACTCATGCCATAATTCAACTCTTTGTATAATTGAATTTTTTGTTGCGATGCAACTGCAATATTTATAAAAGAGAATAAAAAAATAACTAAAAACAGAGTGCGTTTTTTCATGATGTGTTCTCGTCGTTAACGAATAAAAGCACCCCCAAATTTTATTTTTAGAGGGACTTTTCAAAGTGTATTATTATGAAATTAAAATAAAAATTCTAGTTATTGTAATGAAAGCAACAAAACCCAACGAAATATTTTTCCACAATTTTTTATCTGTTACTTTTACATTGTGAATTGCAAACAAGGTAATACCTGACCAAAAAATTATCATTACATTTGTTATTAATCCATTTTTACTTGTGGGAAAAATGGAATCTGCAATAGTTATAAAAGCAACAGGAAGAAACCAATATAGCCAAAAAGTTTTGGTCAATCCATATTCTCCTTGTATGAATTTTTTATGAGCTTCTTTACTTTTGTCTTGTTGTGATTTTATTTTTTGTAGAATGGACATTTGACAATTCCTTATAAAACTTTATTAATCGATTAATTGGACATAAAATATTTTTTGTTGTTTATCTTGCCAAGTAATAGAATATTTAAACGAGCCTGACTTCATTAAAGTTGCTTCTTGTAAATATGCCTGACATAGATACTGTTTATTATCATTATCAGTACGGAGTGTTTTTTGATTAACAATAGTCGGCTTTTTAAAACCTTCTCTTGTGTAAATTTCTTTTAATATATTTTCTGCATCCTTACTATCACATTTTGGTGGCATTTCATCTCCACAACCAGTTAATAAAAAACAGCCTAATAACGTAAATAAATATTTTTTCATCATTTCTCCTGAATCAAATAACATTTTTAATATAATCAATCCATTTCTGGTCGTTTTTTGTTCTTTTTTACTACATACTGCGTCCAAAAAAGTGAACTCTAGGTTAAAATTAATGCCACGATAATGTATCCTTTATCAAGGGCTGAATTGTATATATCGTTACTCCTACAAAATTCACTAAAAAATAAGAAATACATAATGTTTTTTCTATAAAAGGGCTATATTGCCCTTTTCTTTGCTAAAATGAATAACGAACACCAATTGTTAAATCAGTTGTGCTAAGTTTTAATGATGAATTTGAGCTATTATCATTAGTTGATACACTTACTTTTCCTCCGTAAGTATATCGAGCCTGTAAATCTGTAGACCAATTGTCCGTTATTTTATAAGAAGCCCCAATACCTGCAGAGTAGGCAAAGCGAGTTTTGCTTTTGGAATCAGTATCGGCATCCTCGTTGTCTCCGCCTTTTACCAGTCCTGTTCGTTCATATTTCAAAAATGCAGTACCAACACCTAGTGATGCATAAGGTGTGAAATCAGTTCCTGTATCAATATCATAATAGGTATTTAACATTAATGTATTCATACGTGTTTTTATGCGTAAATAGTAATTAGCAGTTTGCGCATCTCCATCGTCATCGATATATGACACATTTCGCAAATTGGTATTTTTATTTAAATTACCACGTTTAGTAAACATCAATTCAGTGCGAATAGGGATACTAAATTGAGGTTTAAAGTTATATCCAATTCCTACACCACCACTAAGAACTGTCTTATTTTGAGATCCAAATCTTAAATGACTAGGATTTATATCGTCCTCATTAAAGTGATGCTCTATGCTTTTTGCTTTTAGCCAACTTGCACCTATTTGACCATTAATATAAAGGCCTGATGTTTCTGCATAAGAAAAGCTACTTATACTTGTTAAAAAAGCTATTGTAATTAACGATTTCTTCATTTTTATTCCTTATTTTGCCGAAATTGACTTTTAAAAGTATAAATTAAAAACGCAAAAGCATCAATAATAGATTTTTTTATTTAATTTTATATCAATAAAAGATATTTAATAAAAAGACTAACATCTCGACAATAAATACCAATTTAAATTTTAGTTATGAGTAAAACAATTAATGGCAAAAGTACCTGTATCTGATATAGATAAAAAAGTAGGAAAGCGCATACAACACTGTAGAAAAGAAAATAATTTAACTATAGCTGAGTTATCTGAACAAGTTGAGTTATCAACTCAGCAATTATCTCGCTACGAAAGAGGGATTAATAAAATTAATCTGGATCATTTAACTAAAATTGCACATAAATTAAATACACCAATAAGTTGGTTTCTTATTGATGAAGAACAAAGTTATATCTTTAATAGTTCCAACAAAGTAAGTGAAAAAAAAACGGGATATTATTCTACACAAAATGATCTAAAAACCCGTTTATTACAACGTTGGGATATGTTATCAGTTGAACAAAAACGGGCAATTATTATTTTGATTGATACAATGTAATAAAAATAAGTTTTTATTTTAAGATTTTAAATCCCTTTGGAGCTTTGTTAGACGTTTTTAAATGATAGGGTGATATATACAAATCAGTAATTGTTTCACCTTTATAAGTCATGATTTCATATATATCAATAATATTACTAATATTATCAGCACCAGTACTTCCTATCCTTTTCCAACTTATTTTTGTACCATTATCTAAACGTAGATGAGATAAGTAATCTTCAATTCCCTGTATGCTATTAACAGGAATAGGATTAGTAATACTTAAACCAAATTCACCAAAACCTTGTGCTATTTCATTTGTTTCACAAGCTTGTGGGTTATTATTAATCAGTTTATTAAAAAGATCAGAAAGATGATTAGATAGCTTATTACAGTTAGATTTTTTATGTTTAAATTGCGAGTTCATATACACTCCTTTTGGGGCTTGAGTTGGTTATATAATAATTATGTAAACACAAAATATTGTTTTAGTTTTGCCAAGTTAAGTTTATAAGAATATGAAATAATGGAATGGTTAAATAAATTACAACTTAAAAAACAATTAATCAAGTAAATTAACTATCTGATTTAATTTAATAAAATTTACTTTTTATTGTTTTTTTGTTATAATTATCATTATAAAAACATAACAAAATGAATAATAGATGAAACCATCCAAACAAGGGGACTTAGATAATTTTTGTGGTATTTACAGTTTAGTGAATATGATTTCCTACCTTTATAAAGGTAAAATAAAACGTAAGCTATTGTATCTTAAGTTGGTTAATGAGTTTCATCATCAACATAATCTTATTGATTTAGTTGATACAGGAATGAGTAATGTTGAAATGGATAGTTTAATTGAGTCTGTTTTAGCAAAAGGTTATTATAGGCAACATTATCCAATACAAATAAGTATGCCTTATCGTTCTAAATTTCACATAAAAAAAACTCAACTGTTTAAGGAAATAAATCAATTTCTTAACAAAAAAGATGGTCAATCAACTTCAGTTATCATCGGTACTCAATATCATTGGAGTGTTGTCTGCCATATTGATAAGCATTTCATCCATTTTCTTGATAGTTCAAACTTTAATAAAGCTCGTCTAAGCTCATTTTCAATTAATAATACACAAAATTGTTATCAGTTAGGTTTAGATGATATCTATTTTTTTGAGCGTGAAACATGACTATAACAACAATATCATTAGATGAAGTTATAATTATTAATCAAGCTAAAAAAATAATTGCCAACCATATGAATAAAGGTAAGAAAATTTCTTCACCAAAGGATGTAACCGACTATTTTGTATTAAACTTTGGGCTATATGAATATGAAGTATTTGGGGTTTTATATTTAAATCAGCAAAATCAAGTTATCAAATTTGAAGAACTTTTTAGAGGAACTATAAATGAAACAAGTGTTTATCCTAGAGAAATAGCTAAACAAACACTTATTTACAATGCTACATCAGTTATCTTAGTTCATAACCACCCTAGTGGTGAATGCAAACCAAGCCAGCAAGACATTCAACTTACACACAAAATAGAACAAGTTTTATCCCTAATAGATGTTACAGTTTTAGATCATTTTATAGTTGCTAAGCATAATTTTCTTTCACTGAAAGAAAATGGATACTATTAATGCTATTTGAGTGTATTAAATTGTCAAATTAGATTTATATCCTCGATACATTTAATCTAATCTCATCACAAATTCCATCTAGTATATGTTTAAAACTTGCAATGCCTCACTTTATATTTTATTACTTTTCGCTAAGAAGATAGAAAAAATTATTTTAGTTCATTATAAACCACACTTTCCAATAAGCTGAAAATCAAAATAAATCACTACATGGACATAAATAACATTCCATATATAAAAATAATTTGACTTTACATGTATATTCTCTATAATAATTTGCAATCAAGTAATAACCACATGAGGTCATTAATAAATGAAAAAAACTGTTAAATTAGTTGTAAAAACTCTTTTGGCATCTAGAGATGATTACAATAAAGATAATGATAAAGAAATAAGCCGATTTAGAATCACACGAAGTAGCATAAAAAAAGCTGCAGATCTAAATCAGCTCCCTGACAATTTTGAAAAAAAATTATTCTTTGAAATGACTAAATATGGATGGCTAGGTTTTTTAGATTTCGATGACAATTTTGTTTTTGTCAAAAATGAATCACTAAAAAATTGGGCCCGCTTAGGATCTACTCGTATCAATAAACAAAAGGAGGAATTAGAAAAAAATGATTAATGATGAATCTATCATTAGTAGGCTTATTACTATGTCGGAATTACAAGAAATGACACAACTTTGTAGAAATACTTTAATGTCATTAGCTAATAAGGGGGAATTTCATGTTTATAAACTAGGTGAAAGGCGAATTGCATTTAAGCTGGAAGAAATTGAAGATTGGCTTACTCGTTGCAAAGTCAAGCCAATCTCAAATCTAACAAACGAAATTCAGTAGCTTTATGTGTATATTTTGTTGTTGGCGCAACAAAATATACAACTACTAATATCAATAATGTGAATAGGAATAAAGCCTATTTACTCACCTTTATAGGATACATAAATTATGAAAAAGAATCAAGGCTCGAATTTCGAGTCTATTCTTACAGCTAAAGAAAATAAAGCGAACACGCTAAAATTTCTCCATAAAAAATCATTACCTTATTCCAAAATAAGGTATAAATTACTTAATAAGCTAAAGTCCTGTTATCCAACAGAGCCTTGTTGTAGCCCTTCGTGTCATATATGTAAACGGGAGATACGATTAAGTATATTAACTTATTTGAAGGATTATTTTAGTAATTCAAACTATTTGATGGTTACAATTATTGATTATAATTACTTAATTGATGATGATTTAAAATATTTTAATCTTAAAAAATATCAGAATAATTTTTACCATCGAATCCGAAATATAGGTATAAATTCTCAGATTATTGGTTGTTTTGAGCTTGATTATCATCAGGATATCAATGCTTGGTTACCTCATTTCCATCTAATCATACCAGACAACACTGAAACAATTGAATACTTACGAACTGTTGCTCGTAATATCAACAAACATTCAATAAGAAACGGTGTTAGAAAACGTCCCATTTTAGTTCAAAAACTAAGTAACCCTATTAAGCAGATTAGTTATTTGTTTAAGTTTATGCCTCAAATGGTGATTTCTTATGTATATAAAGGTAAACGTTACACAAGAAAAATATCATTAAAAGGTGAACAAAAGGTTATTGCTTTAGTGAAATTTGATCGTTTTGGCTTTAATAACTTGATATTTAAATATGGTATTCGTTTACCTAATTTTACTAAAAATTTAAATAGAAAAAGTTAATTACATCTTAATCATTACATTAATACGTAGAGTTGAGCTATTTAAAGTAGTAGTTTGAGCATTCTTAGCTTACAACACTACTTAATTTTAATAGCTATATGTATAACATATTTTAATTATTTATTTATGTGATTGGGTGATTGAATCACCCAATCACATAAATATAAGGAAATTATTATGAAAAACTATATACGTTGTTTGGGCAGAACGGTTGTTTCCGAGCTATCAAATAAAGCTTATGTATATGTAGAACATTCTATCTCAGGTTCATCAACACCACGTAGACGATTGATTGAGGCAGAGTTAGCCTGCGATCCAAGAAAACTTAAGAATGATTTTATTTCTAATGGTTATGTTTTCAATAACCCTTCTGATAATACCTCTGATTACTGGAAAAAAGTAAGCTTGGAACTGAGTTCTATCACTGATAGTAATATTTTATTAAGTTATCGTCCTGGTTTTGTTGGTCGTAATTATCTTGATATTGGCGGTAAAGTAATCGGTCAAGTTAAAGGGCAATATGGACCTTTATTACATCCAAGTGTATTTTTTCCACCCGTTAATAAAGTTAAACAAGGTTCGTTGAAAGAATGGCAACAAAATGTTGCGCAATATGCTTATCATAGCTCTTTATTGATGCTTTCTATATGCTTGCCGTTTACTGGAATAATTTGCTCGTTGACTTCTATTGAAAATGGGGGATTTCATATTTATGGTCGTAGTTCTTTAGGCAAAAGCATCATGACATATGTAGCAGCATCTGTTCTTGGTCACTATTCAAATAATGAAAAGTGGAATGTTACAGAAACAGGAATGGAAGAGTTATCCGAAAGAAATAATGATTCTTTATTGATTTTAGACGATGCTCAAACTATTGCTGACACTGCAAAACAGAGAGCAAGCCGACTTCAAAAAGCAATTTATGTTTTTGCTAATGGCAAAGGAAAAGTTAAAGCAAAACGTTATCAAGAAAGAACAGCTGAGTGGAGAGCTTTTATGTTAAGTAATGGTGAAAAAAGTTTACAACAATATGCTCTTGAAGGTGGATCTGAGAAGCTTAATGGCGAAAAAGTTCGCGTGATTGATATACCTGCAAAAATTAGTAAACAATACGGAATATTAGAAAGCTTACCTGATGAGTTTCAATCTACATCTGAGTTTGTACAGCATTTAGAGTCAAATTGTAAGCGTTACTTCGGTAATCCTAAGTATCATTTCTTAGGTAGCTTAATAGAAGATCTTAATAAAGCTAAAGTTAATGTTGTTGATTTCATTACTAAACGAATTGCTTATTTCAAGAAGAAGATCAAAGTTGATTTAAACAATGGTATTGAAGTGAGGATAGCTGATAAATTTGCTCTTGTATATGCGGCTGGATGCCTTGCTATTGAATATGACGTGTTGCCATTTAAAAGAAAGGATATATTGAGTGGTGTAACTAAATGCTATTACTATTCACAAAGAACACCTGAGTATGAACAACATTATCAAGACGTTTTAAGTAATCTAAAAAAACAAGTTTATGTTGATTTACTTAAAAGTAGTGGCAAGTATACTGAAAAAGATATCAAATCGTTTGATATGGTTCAATGCAAGGTTAACAATCAATCCGTTTTAGCCATTACCAAGAAGTACTTACAACAAATATGTGGTGAACAAGATGTTAATGGTTTTCTTAGATCTTTGCTAGATAAAGGCATTTTATTAACACAAAAAGATTCACGAGGTAATCTAAAGTATACAAGACAAATTCGTTATAAACTGAAAGGTTCCAAGATTAGTAGAGCGATTGAGAGGCGGTATTGTATTAAAATTTAATTAATAATAGATTAAACAATCTTTTGCTGATATTTTTATTAGTAAGAGATTGTTCTAGAGTGATTTTATAGTTATATCATTAAAATTATTAGACTTATCCACAATTATTAATTACCATGAACCTATTATTTGTAATAATCTTGTATAACCTGATAGTTATAATTACCAAAATCGTTTTCATGTTTGTTGTATTGAATTAAGGTGAGTTAATTGACAAAAAAAACAGATAGAGGAAATGTTAATGATACTTCAAAAATGTACTTGCTTTCAGAGGTTCAAAGCCGCTGCCCTCTATGCAATTGTTCATTGATAGTGAAAAAGACTAAGAAATTGAATATTCGGGTTTTTGATGTTGCTCATATTTACCCACTCAATCCTACTGAGAAAGAAAAACAGCTGTTATTAAATGAAGAAAAAATAACACAAGAGATTGATAGTGAAGATAACTTGATAACATTGTGTAAGATTTGCCATAAAAAATATGATACAAATAAGACAGTGGATGATTATCGTCAACTCGTAGCTATAAAAAAAGAAATTATTAAAATAAAGGAAGTTGAAGATATATGGAATAATCAAAGTTTACATCAAGATATTTCTATTATCGCTGAAAAAATAAGTGAACTAAACACTGATGATATACAGAATACACAACTTAGTTTAGATGCCTTATCTCTATCAAATAAAACAAACGACACATTTTGTTTACCAAATAGAATTAAAACAGAAGCATACATAAAAATGTATTACACACCTATAAAAGAAACATTCAAAATTTTAGAACTAGAAAATAAAGTCAGCACTGATTTTATTTTTCAACAAGTAAAGAGTTACTATCTTGCATTAAAAATGAAAGAGCTAAATCAAGATGAAATTTACGTAAATATGTGTAATTGGTTTATGGTGAAAACTAAAATAAAGGTATTGACCAAAGCTGAAATTTTAGTGTCTTTTTTTATACAAAACTGTGAGATATTTTCATAATGATATTACCAAATAAAACTATAAAAGCATCTGAAAGTAGTTTATTTAAAGCTACAAAAATATTACCTTTTATTGAAAATAATATGAGTCCTCTTGAGTTATATAATATTACAAATAAATATTTAATTGATATACCTGATTTTATTCAAGCATTAGATGTTCTATTTGTTTTAGGAAAAATCAAGTTAGATTCAGATAATGAGGTAATTACAATTGCTTAAGTCAATAGAATGCGAGAAATTAACTAAAACTTCTTTACTATTTAAAGAAGGATTAAATACACTTATAGGTGCCGATGATGCTCATAATTCAATAGGAAAATCTTCAGTTTTAATGCTTATCGATTTTGCATTTGCTGGGGATGATTTTCCAGAAAAGTGTGACGATGTTATAAAAAATACAGGTCATTTTGATGTAAAAATAACATTTAAGTTCGACAAAATTTACTCATTTATCAGAAATACTAATAAGCCTGATAATGTATTATGTCTAGAGGAAAATGAAATTTGGCCAATTGAAAAGTATAGAAATTTCTTACAAGTGATGTACGGTTTGGATAAACTTGAACTAAGTTTTCGTGAGTGTGTGAGTGCATTTTTCCGTATTTATCAAAGAAATAACTATAATGAGAAAGAACCATTACATATTGTTGCAAAAGAATCTTGGTCACTAATCAAGAAAAGATTACTCAAATTTTTTGATGAGTACAAAAAAATAGAGCTGTTAGAAAGTAATAAAAAAACTAAAGAAAAAAATAGAATGGATATTAATGGGACATTCAATTCAGGTTCCGTTAAAAAAATAACAAGAAAACAATTCGAAAAAAATAGAATTACTATTGAAGCCTTAAATTCTAAAATAAGTAATTTGAAAGAGACATTGAGTTTAAATATAACTGATATATATAAAATTTTAAATGATGACAATTATAATTTGATGGTAGAAAAAGAAAAGCTATTAAAATTATTACAGAAAACAAAAGTAAGCTTACATAGAATAGAAAGTAATATGTTAAAAAAAGGGAAAGATGCTAGCGCATTAGCCGCTATAATTGAATTAATCCCTTCAATTAATATTGATAAGTTAAATAAGATTGATAAATTTCATAATGGTATAGCGACTATATTAAATGAACAATTGAAGCTTGATAAAGCAAAATTGTCAAAGGATTTAGATGTTATAAATAGTCAAATAGATAGCATTGACTCTAAACTCAAAAAAAACATTGAGTTAGATAATAAAAATAGTATTTTATTGGATACTCTTCTAGAGTCAGATCAGGAACAAAAAACTCTAAAGATT
>NZ_LZHN01000009.1:0-13538 GCF_001690435.1 Gilliamella sp. Nev3-1
CTTACCTGTGGAAAACGATAACCTAAATGACTACACCAAGAGGCTTGATTAGAAGCGTCATTAGATCGAGATCCACGATTAACGAACCACTGCTTCAACTCAAACCCATACTTAACGACCACACTACCTTGACTATCTCTCCCCACTAACTCAAATGTTTGAGGCAAGGTTGGCTTGCTAAGTGGACTTGGGGAATCTGAGCTTTTTTGGTTATCACTTGCCCTAGGACCCGTTAGCGTAACGCGTATTACCTCTACTGAATGATTGGATATCCAATCATCGCTTGCATTTGGTAATGTCCTTGTTACAGTAGCTGTTATTCCCCCATGCGTAACAGAAGCCCAAGTCAACTGGCGACCTCCTCCTATGTCTAAATCAAAGTACAAGCCATCTGCACCTGTTGTCGGAAAATTTAATTCGTAAAATGTTGGATTAGTTGATTGAACTAGAAATCCTTTAGTTGGATTCCAAATATTAGGTGGACCAGCGTAATCACCTGTACCATAGGTTAGATTGGGTCTTACATAACAGATTTTAGGAGGTAAATTTGGGCTGATGTAGTACTCCACCGATTGACGGTGGAAATAATTTGTATCTGGTACACCGTACTGTGTTTTTAAAAATCCCGCTGTACTACTTAACATCACCTTATAAGGTGCTTTACAAATATCTAAAATATCATTACGACTAACAGCATTACCATTTTTATCGAAAAAATAAGCAGATAGATTTCCTTTTGCGGTTACGCCATTTACTCCCTGACCATCACCATCATCATCGCCCCAATAATGATAAGTGTTCACTATATCATTTAAACTGACTGAATCAACTGATGAGGGAATCAACATGTGAATATCGCTTAAAGTACTTCCTTTAGGTAAAGTTATTGGATTTGTTACGCTTGATGTATTGGTTGATGGAGTAACTATTGTTCCATCCGATAGAGTGATATTCAATAAATCCTCGGTTGTGATCACTTTAGTTTTACCACCATCAAATGTTAAATATGGTGCACTACCTTGTATAACATTACTAGTATGCACCGTTAATGCCTGCGAATTGGGCGAATACGACAATAACAACAATGGTCCTAATACCAACGGGATTTTTGTAAATAATTCTATGGATAATTTCGATGATAAAAATGAGGCAAGTGTAAAAACTCGTCTAACGTAGTTATTTGATAAATTTAAGACATAGGTTTGCCATGTCTGGTGTCTGGTGTCTGGTGTCTGGTGTCTGGTGTCTGGTGTCGATAAGTATACTGCATAACATCCTTCTTGTAAAGTAATATGTTGTTTTATTTTGCTTTTTTGATGATTTATAACCTATAAAATATAGCTAAATTAATTCTAATTTTTAAAATTATAATGTTTAAAAAAAATTTGGCGACATTTTTTACTAAAAATTTTGTAAAGATTTGTTAAGGAACTTGATTCTGTTTTTGGGCGTGCTTATAAATACCCCAAACTTAGTACACAACTTACGTAGAAAATTAAGCAGCCTGTTTTAGTGTTTTATACTCAATCGGTGTCATGCTATTTAATGCCTCATGCGGTCTTTCGGTGTTATAAATCGTTAACCATTCTTCAGTTATTCTCCTTGCTTGCGCTAAGTTGTTAAAAAGATATAAATCGAGTACTTCAGTACGATAGGTACGATTAAATCGTTCAATATAGCCATTTTGATAAGGGCTACCGGTCTGGATATAATCAATGGTTATATCATGTGATTTAGCCCAATTTATAAAGGTTTTTCCTGTAAATTCTGGCCCATTATCGACCCGTATTTTTAATGGATACCCATGATATTCGGCCAGTTTATCTAAGTAACGGGTAATCCTTCCTGCTGGTAAGCTTACTGCAATATCAATACCTAACGCCTCACGGTTAAAGTCATCGATGACATTGAATGTCCTAAAGCGACGTTGATTACGGCTACTGTCACTCATAAAATCCAGTGACCAACATTCACCTTGTTTATTAGGCACCAATAGCTTTTCTTGTGTTCGTGGGGGATACGTTTTTTACGTTTAGCCCTAATATTAAGGTTCAACTCACAATACACCCGATAAACAGGTTTATGGTTCTATTGATATCTCAGCTTTCTGATACGATTAAAACATTTAGGAAAGCCCCAGCGTAAATGCCGGTCTGTGACAGTATTCAACACCGAAACAATCACCGAGTCATCCTGAAACTTAGGTTGGTAATAGTAAGCACAACGGCTTAAACCAACAATGGCACAACTCATAGCAATAGTAACTGAATGATTTTTTTGTAGTTGCTGCGCCCACGTTTTACGTACCTTTGTGGGCACTAAAGCTTTTTTATGATTTCTTCCTGAAGCTGGGATTTTAAGCTCAGTTTGGCAAACATCTGCTTAAGCTTACGGTTTTCAGCCTCCAGCTCCTTTAAGCGTTTGATATCCGACGTTTCCATTCCGCCGTATTTTTCTCGCCATTTATAGACAGTTGAATTGCCCATGCCCTATTTACGGCACAGTTCTTTAACAGGAATACCCGCTTCAGCTTCTTTTAAAATAGCTACGATTTGATGTTCAGTCATTTTTTTCATAATTAAATCCCCCTTTCTTTTATCATAGAGAATTTTCTACTTTTTTGCTGTACTATTTTAGGGGGAGTTACAAACATAGCCAGTACTGTTTTTTGGTGCGGTACTTTCGCTTAGGTTGTTCCATTGATGTTTTATGAATCACTTCATTATAGGCAAGCAAATTATTCAGTTGATCGAGCTCATCTAATCCACGAAGAACCGCAATTAATGTTTGTAATGTAATGGATTCGCCTTGTTCAATACGTTTTATTGTCGCAATACCGATTTGAGATTTGTCAGCCAATTTTTGCTGAGATAAATTTTTTTCAATTCTTGCTATTTTTATTCTGCGACATAACATAGCAATCATTTCGGCAGTTTCATTCATAAAATATCTTTTAGGTATGATATGCCACAGTATGTGACATATCATCTACTGTTATTGAATTAATTGTTCGTTTTCATGAGCTTTGATTTGTTGCTTTTCTAAGCTCTCTAAGATCTTTTTATGGATGCTATTAAAGCCACCATTACTCATAATTAAAATGGCATCGGTTGGGCGAGCTGTTTTGGTTATCATTTCAACAAGTAAATCAATATCACCCGTCCAGTGAGCTGGTTGGATACAAGCATCAACAACATCGGCAACTAACCAAGGCAATTGTTCCGGTTGAAAAATAAAGATTTCGTCAGCACGACCTAGTGATGGCGCTAGTTCATCTTTAGATACGCCTAGCTTCATTGTATTTGAGCGAGGTTCAAGAACAGCTAAAATGCGACGATTTGCACCAATTTTACTACGTAATGCCTCTAATGTTGCTAAAATTGCAGTTGGATGATGAGCAAAGTCGTCGTAGATTTCGATGTTATTTATTTCACCATAGAGTTCTAGCCGCCTTTTTGCATTGATAAATGAATTTAATGCTAAACAAGCATCGGCTGGATCAATGCCTACATTATGTGCTGCGGCGATTGCCATTAATGCATTATGCATATTATGTTCGCCCACTAAGGAATATTTCACTTCGCCTACTTTTGCATTGTTATAGTAAACTGCAAAATGGCTTGCGTCGTTATTTATGCGCTGCGCTAACCAACCTGTTTCAGACTCAGTAAAGACTTGCTCGCTCCAGCAACCTTTCGCCAATACTTGTTTTAAATTTACATCATCTTGTGGTGAAATAATTAACCCTTTGCTTGGCACTAAACGAACCAAATGGTGGAATTGTTTTTGAATTGAGCTAAGATCATCAAAAATATCGGCATGATCAAATTCTAAATTGTTCATAATAAGTGTTTTAGGGCAGTAGTGCATGAACTTGGAACGTTTATCGAAGAATGAACAATCGTATTCATCAGCTTCAATCACAAAAAAATTCCCTTCCCCTAATCGGGCTGATACATCAAAATTACCCGGTACACCACCAATAACAAAACCTTGTTTATAATTTAGTTTTTCTAAAATCCAATTGATCATACCTGCGGTTGTGGTTTTACCATGTGTTCCAGCAACAGCAATAACCCAGCGATCGCGCAAAACGTTATCATGTAACCATTGTGGCGCAGAAATATAAGGGATGTTATTATCTAAGACATATTCAACGCAAGGGTTACCTCTTGATAAGGCATTGCCGATGATGACTAAATCAGGTGTAGAGGTGAGTTGTGATGGATCATATCCTTCAATAATATCAATGTGCTCTTTTTGTAACAGTGTACTCATTGGTGGATAAACATTTTTATCTGAACCTGTTACTTTATGACCTAGCGAGCGAGCTATTAATGCAATCCCTGCCATAAATGTACCACAAATTCCAAGAATATGAATATGCATTTTGAATCCTTAACGTTGCGTAAATTTTATGTTGATGATGTTAGATAACCATCGTAATTAGATGTAACTTAAGCATAATTGTCAAATTATAATCCATTCTAATTGCTTAGGCGATAGGCCATAAATATTTTATCAGTAATTGTGGAGCTTGGTTACCCCGAAATTCATCTACATCCAGATGATAAACTAATTCTACTTTTTTTATCGACTGATCAGGCCATTGTTGTCGATTGACATTAAAACAGATGCCTTCAATAAATGGGCCACCATTTTGTGGCTCTAATACTAATTTAAGGTGTTTGTCTGCAATTAACCGTTGCTGATGAATAACAAATACACCATCAAAAATAGGCATATCAAACCCTTCGCCCCAAGGACCAGATTTTTTTAGCAATTTGGCGGTTGCGTAAGTAAAGTCTTGGCTATCTATTTCACCGTCTGTTTCAATAATATGTTCTAGTAAATCAGAATCGACTTGTGTATTTAAAAGTGCTTGAAAACAACTTGTAAAATGCGCTAAATCTTTTTCGTGAATAGTTAAACCAACCGCCATTGAGTGTCCACCAAAGCTAACGATTAAATCAGGATGTCGCTGATTTAATTCATCAAGTAGATCGCGTAAATGAACGCCTTTAATTGAGCGTCCAGAGCCTTTTAAAAAACCATCTTGGGTTGAAGCAAAAGATATAACTGGTCGATGATATTTATCTTTTAAACGAGAAGATAATATACCAATAATGCCTTGATGCCACTGTTGATGATAAAACACCAGTGCGTTAGGAATTGGTATATTTTGCTCTTCAATTTCTTGAATAAACAATAAAGCTTCTTTATGCATTGTTTGTTCAATCAATTTTCTATCACGATTGAGATTATCAAGATCTACTGCTTTATTGATGGCTAAATCATAATTATCACAAAGTAATAATTCAACGCCTAATGTCATATTATCCATTCTTCCCGCAGCATTTAATCGAGGTGCTATATAATAAGCTAAATCAGTTGATGTAATCGAAGCAGGATCTTTCTTAGCTATATGCAATAAGGCTTTAATACCTTCGCTACAATAGCCAGATCGAATTCTATTTATACCTTGGTGAACTAAAATACGATTGTTATGATCAAGTTTAACCACATCAGCAACCGTACCTAAAGCAACTAAATCCAATAAATTCGTCACATTATATTCGGTTAACTTATTGTCCATGAACCAATTTTCTTGCCGTAATTTGGCTCGTAAAGCAAGCATGAAATAAAAAGCCACACCCACTCCAGCTAAATGCTTAGAAGGAAACACGCAATTAGGTAAATTAGGATTGATTATAGCATCTGCATCAGGTAACCGTTCTGGACATAAATGGTGATCGGTAATAATCACTGACAAGTTTGACTGCTTGGCAAAATCGACAGCTTCAACAGCAGAAATACCGTTGTCAACAGTAATAATGAGTTGCGCATTTTTTAATAGCGCTTTTTTTACAATTGAAATACTTAGCCCATATCCATCATCAAAACGATCAGGAATGATATAATCAACAAATTGGCACCCCATATTTTTAAGGGCTTTAACGGTTAAAGCAGTACTAGTAGCACCATCAGTGTCAAAATCGCCAACAATCATGATCCGTTGATTATTCTTCATTGCTAAATAAAGAATTTCAACTGCTTTGTTAATGCCATCTAATGTGTCGTAATTGTGCAAATTGCGTGTGGTATAGTCGAGCTCTTGCATACTAGTCACCCCACGTAATGCATAAACTCGCTGTAATAATAATGGAATATCCTCGGAAAATTTTGGATATCCATCAGGTAATTTACGATGTCTTAATTTATTTTTTTTCATATTTTGTATGCTAGCGCATTAGCGCTAACATTGAGTTTAATATTATATTTCAACAGCGGTAATCAGTTATTTACTTGTTTTTATCTAAAATTTCAAGCAATTTATCTGCTGGTACATAACCAGAAACAAGCTCGCCATTAGGTAAAATAATTGCTGGTGTACCACTAATTCCAAGTCGCTTCCCAACATTAAATTGTTGTGTAATGTAAGGAATCATACTACTAGCTGGTGAAATTTTATTGCCTTTATAGGCGTTTTCAAACGCGGCTTTGCGATCCTTCATGCTCCAAATAGATTGCATATTTTTACCAACATCGCTTTTATCTCCTGCTCGAGGAAAGGCAAAATAGTGTACCGAAATACCTGCTTCTAAATATTTATCAATATTTTCGTGTAGCAATTTACAGTAATGGCAAGTGTAATCAGTAAAGACGGAAATAATGTATTTTTCATCTTTAGCTTTATAAACAATGGCATCTTTTGCAATTGTTTGCATTAGTTTAAGGTTATTACTGTTGGCAATATTTTCAGGATAGTTACCTTGAACATTATAAATAGGACCTTGAGTTAAATATTTGCCATCTTCTGTAACATAAAAAATACCATCAGGCGTAGAAACGCTTTTAAGCCCTTGTATTGGGCTATTAGTAATTTTTAACGCCTTACTGTCGTAACCTAATTTATTTAAAGCTTTTGTTATATCAGCATTACTCGCTAATACTGAGGTTGAAATTAAAGCTAAAGCTAAACCTAATTTTTTCATTCAATTACCCTTATTTTTTTGAGTATTATGCTCGAGGATGATGTTTACTATGTAACTGTTTTAATCTTTCAGTTGCCACATGCGTATAAATTTGCGTCGTTGATAAACTACTGTGCCCAAGCAACATTTGCACAACACGCAAATCTGCACCGTGATTAAGCAGATGCGTTGCAAAGGCATGACGAAGCACATGAGGTGAAAGTGCTTCAATATTGATACCTGTTAATACGGCATAATATTTAATTCTATGCCAAAAGGTCTGACGTGTCATTTTTTTTCCTAATCGACTAGGAAAAAGAACATCAACAGGCCCTGTTTTTAGAAGATCATTTCTGCCATATTTAAAATAATATTCAAGCCAATAAACCGCTTCTTCACCCAGCGGTACTAAACGTTCCTTATTGCCTTTACCTATCACTCTTACAACACCTTGCCGTAGGCTAACATCACTAATTTCTAAATTCACTAATTCAGATACACGTAACCCAGTTGCATAAAGTACTTCAAGCATTGCTTTATCTCGAAGTTCAATCGGATCGTCTATGCTTGGCGATTCAAGTAATGCATCAACTTGTGATTCGGTTAAATCTTTAGGTAATTTTTTGGGAAGCTTGGGGGATGATAATACCGCTGAAGGATCATCTGTACGATAGTTTTCTTGATATAAATATTGAAAAAAACGTTTAGTTGCACTAAGTAATCTTGCAGAACTACTTGCTTTATACCCATCTTGCACCCGTTGCATTAAAAATGCTTGTAGATTAACTGTTTGAGCAGACAAAAATGTGACATTTTGTTGTTGTAAAAACTGACTTAATGCCAGCAAATCTAGCTTATAAGACGCAATGGTATTTTCAGCTAAGTTCCTTTCTAACCATAAAGAATCTAAAAAATATTCTATTAATATTTTATTTTGGGGCGGGGTGTCGTGATTCGACATCAATATCATCTCTACATTACATTTATTCTGACATTATATACTAACTGTCAATAAGTTGTAGATTTTATCTATTTGTTATCTTTTAAACAGTAGTAGTTTATTATTTTTTTATTAATTACTATATACTGCATTTTTAACTATTTTTGTACTATTTATATTAAAAGGCATTATGTTAAAACGAACTATTAATATTTTTATTGCGCTATTTGCTATTTCGATTATTGCCATGGAAACTTACATTTATTGGCATACTAAATTTCGTCCTTGGCAACCCGAATCTTCAATAGGGCGATTAATTTATTATTATAGTTTTTTTACGGTTTTATCAAATTTAATGTTAGCATTGAGTTGTTTTTGGCTAGCTATCAATCCTAATTGTCATCGATATAGTTTTAAAGTTATTCGTTTGAATGGTTTAGTAGGTGTGATTATAACAACTATTGTGTATAACATAGTGTTAAGAAGCATTCATACTCCACCACCTAATGTATTATTGAAAATTGCGAATGAAAGTTTGCATGTGGTTATTCCTGCTTTGGGATTATTGAGCTGGTTTATTTTCGGACCATTTCGACGAATTGATTTAAAAGTCATTATAGGGGCGTTATTGTCAATGATTGGATATGGTATTTATATTTTTGTGCGTGGCTATTATACGAATTTGTATCCATATCCTTTTATTAATGTTACGCAGATTGGTTATCCAAAAGCGCTGTTTGCTGTGAGTGAGGTTTTTTTGCTATTTGTGGGATTAGCCTTTTTATGTTGGGCAATTGAATATTTAAGGAGTCGAAAATGAAACTGTATATTTATGAGCACTGTCCTTTTTGTGTAAGGGCAAGAATGATTTTCGGTTTAAAAAACATACCAGTTGAATTGCAGGTATTGCTGAGTGATGATTTTCAATCGCCAGAGCGTATGATTGGCGAAAAAATGGCACCCATTTTACAAAAAGAGGATGGTAGCTATATGCCTGAAAGTTTAGATATTGTTGATTATATTGATAATAATTATGGTGGTGAGCCAATTTTAATTGGATCTAAATCTCCAAATATTGCAGAGTTAATCAAACAGTTACAACAATATGATTATAAGTTAGAGTGTCCTCGTTATATAAAGCTCGGCTTAGCTGAATTTGCAACACAAAGCGCGATTGATTATTTTGCCACCAGTAAAGTCGAAAAATTAGGGTCGTTTGATGAATGTTTAGCGCAAACTGATTCGTTAGTGTCTGCTGTATCTGCGGTATTAAATAAGCTTGAATTATTGATTGTTTCGCCAGATGCGTGTAATGAACAATTATCTTTAGATGATATCTGTTTGTTTCCCGTTTTACGGAATTTGACGTGTGTTAAAAGCTTAACGTTTCCGCCTAAAATTAAAGCTTATATACAATCCATGGCAAAACAGAGTAAAGTTAATTTGTTTTTTGATAAAGCCATTTGATGATCAGCAAGTGGATCTGGCGTTTTTATTTATCGTAAAACTCAGGTGTAACAAAACGCCAGATTGTTTACACTTCATGATTAAAATAATCCGCTAACAACGTAAAACGTGACACATAAAGCGATTTTACTTAAAATCGCTTTATGTGGCTTAACCGTATTATAAACGTGAATCAATCATTTTCTATTATTTGCATTGGTAACTATTTGTTGATTAAGCCATATTGCTATTAAAGTACGTCTTTCTTTGGCTTTCCCATTCGTTTGTTAGCAGATAGGTTCGTAAGTTATTCGATTAATAAGATGGTGATCACATGTTTTAACAATTAGATACTACAAATCCTCAATTAATCACCAAACGGTATAGAATCCTGAATATTTTTTACAAAAAATAATCTAAAAAGCGAACATTTGTATAAATATTCCATAGTGAGACACAACTGACGTAGAAAATTATGCTGTCTGTTTTCGTGTTTATATGCAATGAGGATTAGGTTATGTCATACCTGATGAGGCCTTTCGGCGTTATAAATGGAATGTTCAGGGTAGATGTTTGGTGTCAACATGAAGCATTTTGCCTAGATAGGTTTTGTTATTGCCTTTAGTTTGTAGTCTTAATTTACTTTGAATGGATTTTTAATTTTGACTAAACGTTTAATACCATAACGGAGGGGTATTTTTCTTTATGATATCAGCGCTATATGCTTTTCTGTAATAAGGCGTTAGTTTTGTTTTTTTCATGTATAACTATTACAGTCGTTTCTCAAAATTATTGTAAATAACACAAGCAATTCCGATAACTAAGGTCATAAACAGGATATCATGGTAAGAGAGAACAGGAAAATAGGAACAAAACCTGTTCTCTGTTTGGTTTGCTAATTAATTACCTAATTTAACATCAATCACTTCAATATTATCTTTACCACCATAAATATCATACCAAGGAGTGGCATATTGTTTTAATATCTTATTAAGGTGCTCAACATTTTCACGGCCAGTTTGATCTAACCAACGTTTTAATCCCTCTTTTCCACCTTTTGCATAGGCGGCAACGCCTTCAAACCATGTAGCTCGTCCACCAAGGATGCCACTATATTTAGCCCCATTTTCACCAGCAAAAATGAGTTCTTGGTGGAAGGTTTTTGTTGGCACGCCCGCACTTAAATAAATAAAAGGACGCGTTGCGGCATCGCTGGCTTGTTTAAAGTAGTCAGCAGCTTGTTTTTGCGTGTAGACAACGACGTTGTTGTCGTTAAAGCCTTCGACATTTTTAAAAAGCACAGGAACTTCGACTTTTAAAATATCAATGTAATATTGCTCTTTAGTAAACTCTTTAATGGTATTAATGACTTTTTGTGGTTTGATTTTTGCAAATTCTGGGCTTTTATCGTCAGTTATCGCGTTATCATATACTATAGGTTCAACAAAAACGGGAATATCGGCAGCTCTTGCCTCATTACCTAAACGTTCTAAAAAAGCGTGCTTTTTATCTAAAATATCTTGAGGATCATCAGGATTATAATAAACCAATACTTTTGCAGCATCAGCCCCTTTTTTTATTAAGCGTTGTAATGAATCCTCGGGCAAAATATCAGGTAGGCGACCTGGTGTATTGGCATCATATCCCGTTTTTTCATATGACATGATTAATCCAGCATTGCTATTTTTTGCCGCCATGCCTTTAAAACCATATTCTTCATCTAACAAAATTGCGCTAACATATTTAGTTAATTCTTGAGAAACAAGCTCCTTAAATTCATACACCATATCAATATGATAACGATCTTTACCAACCGCAGATTCCATCATCTTAACCATTGAACCACGTTGATCAATCGCTAATGCAGCAATCACGCCATCTTGGTTTGATAGTTGTTGCATACGTGTGAATTTACCACGAGAAATACATTTTCTAGCCATTTTATAGCCTCCATTTAGTTAGTTTTTTTATTATATTGCTTTTTTTTGGTTGTTTATTAATCATTTGTGCTAGTTACAGCGATATCCTCAATTTAAGCCAATACCATTGTTATCTAATGGCATTATGATTGAACTTAAGTTACCACTTGAGTAATTATCGCCTTTAAAAAATAGTTGACTTATTTTCAGCCTATATCAGTATGCTGCATATGTTTATAACAACCCCTTTTTATAACAACACCACAAATTTATTTTTTTCAAATTTCAATGAAAGGCTATGTTCAAGTATAAATTACTAAACAATGAATATTATTTAATAGAATTGTGAAACCACTCATATTTTTCAAAAATAATTCGTTTAGAATGAAAAGCAATTATGTTTTAACTTTAAAATTTATTTAGGAGAAAAAAATGAAGGCAGCAGTGATTAAGCAAGAATGCGATGGTCAAGTTGAAATTAAAGATATTCCAGTTCGCCCATTAGAAGCGGGAGAAGCATTAGTTGACGTTGAATATTGTGGTCTTTGTCATACTGATATCCATGTAGCATCGGGTGATTTTGGCAAAAAGCCAGGCCGAGTTATTGGCCATGAAGGTGTGGGAATAGTGACTAAAATTGCTCCTGATGTAAAGAGCCTTAAAATTGGTGATAGAGTTAGTATTGCTTGGTTTCATGCTGGATGTGGTACTTGTGAATATTGTATTTCTGGTCATGAAACATTTTGTCGTAATGCGTTAAATTCTGGATACAGTGTTGATGGCGGTATGGCAGAGCAGTGTATTGTTAAAGCAGATTATGCGGTTAAAGTACCGGAAGGATTAGATCCCGCACAGGCAACAAGTATTACTTGCGCCGGCGTTACAACCTACAAAGGCATTAAAGTTGCCGATACCAAACCGGGGCAATGGCTTGCTGTATTTGGCATTGGAGGTTTAGGAACACTGGCTATTGAGTATGGTAAAAAAGTGTTTAACAATAAAGTGGTTGCAATTAGTAATAGCGATAGTCAATTAGAATTGTGTAAAAAGTTGGGGGCAGATTTAGTCGTTAATCCTAAAAAAGTGGATGATGTAGGTGCTTATATTAAAGCGCACACTGAAGGCGGTGTACATGGTGCTGTTGTGACCTCAGTGACGAAAACAGCTTTCAATCAGGCTATTCATTCAGTACGCCCTTTAGGACGTGTTGTTGCCTTAGGTTTGCCTTCAGAAACTATGGACTTGAGTATTCCGAAAACAGTGCTTGATGGTATTCAAGTTTTAGGTTCACTGGTTGGTACTCGTGAAGATTTAGCCGAGGCATTTCGTTTCAGTGCTGAGGGTAAAGTAATACCAATGGTTGAAAAAAGACCATTAGAAGATATCAATGACATGATCAACGAAATGAAAGCAGGTAAAATTCGTGGACGTATGGTTGTGGATATGAAAATGAAGAAATAGAAATCACTTTTCAGTAATCTAGAGAATAATAAGCCAGCTTCTAGCTGGCTTCAGATTGATGACAAACCTCGATATAATTCGGGGTTTATTTTTTTATTTAAACCATAAATAGGCTTTTTAATTTGGATTTTATTAAATAAATTAAAAAATAGCTTAAAAAAACGTAACAAAAATAGCTTTATCGCTATTTTCTTGATATTTTGAGCCGTTGCGGCCAATAAACACTGCATTTGAACCTGCGCTCTTCCTCTAAATCGTGCATAGCGATGTCCGTGATGTTGTTTAGCATCAGCAAAGCTGCGCTCTATCGTTTCTTTTCGCCGAGCATAGACTTTTTTACCCCACTGACTTAAACGAATCTCGTTGGCTTTCTCTTTATCTGCTTCCCAGATATGCCGTGTGATGACTTTCTGTGTATTTTTACTCTGTGTACACTGTGACAATAACGGACAGATTTTGCAGGTTGTTGCATCAGAATGATAATGACGATAACCTTCTCTGCTGGTAGTTTTATATATTAATGTTTGCCCGTTTGGGCAAGTATAAGTATCGTTTTGACTGTTATAGATAAACTGCTTTTTTCTGATGGGATTCGCACCATGGGTGGGACGACGATAACCCAACACCGGATATATCTGCTCTGCCAGCAGTAAATGGCAAATGGGAGCCGTAAAATAACCCGCATCAAGGCCGACACCAACCGGATTAAAGCCAAACCGCTCTAACTGGCGTTTTAATCGAGCCATGTAAGGCTGGGAATCATGGATATTTCCAGCTGTGACATAGGTATCGGTAATT